>NZ_JBEXUG010000016.1:1770-138838 GCF_040614315.1 Streptosporangium sp. NPDC006007
TACAACCGTGATGATCGTCCGGGTGGGGGGTATCGCGACAATCGCGGTGGCGATCGTCCGTCCTACAACCGCGATGACCGTTCCGGTGGTGGCCGGCCTGCTTATCAGGGTGATCGTCCCGGTGGTGGGCGGCCTCCTTACAACCGTGATGATCGTCCGGGTGGGGGGTATCGCGACAATCGCGGTGGCGATCGTCCGTCCTACAACCGCGATGACCGTTCCGGTGGTGGCCGTCCGTCCTACAACCGTGATGACCGTCCGGGTGGCGGCGAGCGCCGTTCGTATGGTGACCGTGATCAGGCCCGTAGTCAGTATGGTCCGCGTCCTGACGGTGGTGACCGTCCTCGGTTCAACCGTGATGACCGTCCCGGTGGTGGGCGGCCTCCCTTCAACCGTGATGATCGTCCGGGTGGGGGGTATCGCGACAATCGCGGTGGCGATCGTCCGTCCTACAACCGTGATGACCGCCCCGGCGGTGGCCGCCCTCCCCATGCCCGTGATGACCGAGGCGGACGTCCTTTCGGTGACCGTGACGGTGGGTTCCGCGGGGAAGGAGAGGGTTCCCGTACCCGTTACAGCCGTCACGATCGTGACGAGGCCCCGAGCCGTGAGCGCGAGGAGCTGCCTCCGCTCGCTCCCGACATCACCCCGGAGGAACTTGACAAGGAGATTCGGGAAGAGCTGCGCTCCCTCCCGCTGGATCTCGCGGACCTGATCTCCTGCCATCTTGTGGCGGCCACGCGGGCACTCGGGGAGGACGACGCCGAGCGGGCTTACGAACACACCAAGGTCGCACGCCGTTTCGCGGCCAGGATCGGTGTGATCCGTGAGGCCGTCGGCATCGCGGCCTACCGGGCCGGGCACTTCGCCGAGGCGCTCAGTGACCTGCGTGCCGCCCGTCGTATGACGGGTTCCGACGCGTTCCTGCCGATCATGGCGGACTGTGAGCGTGGACTTGGCCGTCCCGAGCGAGCCCTGGATCTGGTCCGTTCGAAGGAGGCCGAGCGTCTTGACCGGGCAGGCAAGATCGAGCTCGCCATCGTGGAGTCGGGTGCCCGCCGGGATCTCGACCAGAAGGACGCTGCGGTCATCACCCTCCAGCGTCTGCCCGAGCTGCGTGACACGCGTCCGCACCCCTGGTCGGCCAGGCTGGCCTTCGCCTATGCCGACGCCCTGGCCGACGCCGGCCATGAGGACCCCGCCACCGAGTGGTTCGGCCGGGCGATGGCCTTCGACGAGGACGGCGAGACCGACGCGGCCGAGCGCTATGCGGAGCTGACCGGTTCGGTTATCGAGGATCTTGAGGAGGACCTCGACGACGAGGCCGGTGACGAGACAGCCGAAGCGGAGAACGGCGAGGCCCTCGAAGGGGAGGTGGCGGAGTTCAACGGTTTCGACGCCGACAACGAGTCGGACGTCAGCATTGACGATGCCGCCGACCTGGACGCGCAGATTGAGGCCGAGGACGACCTCGAAGAGTACGAGTCCCTCATCGATCACGTCTCGGAGGAGGAGGCTCCCGTCTCGGAGAAGACCGTTGGGGAAGCCGAGGAGAGTGCCCAGGGCAAGGTGGAGGAGAAGGTCGAAACCGGTGTCGGTCCGGCCTTCATTGAGCCCGACTTCGGTGATGTCCTGGACGACCCCATCGACGCGGATGAGGACGAGGACGAGGGCATGACCAAGAGCAAGAAGTAGTTCCAGGCCCGTCTCGGAAGAACGGAACCGTTCTTCCGAGACGGGCCGCCCGTTCTACGGCTGGACCCGGTCCAGCCAGTGAAGGATGCCCGCGACGTTGGACGGGGCGCCGCTGAGGAGTTCGAACTGCTCGGCGGTCGCGTCGTCGGCCCTCAGTGCCGAGTACCGCTCCCGGGTGCGCTCTCTGACCATCGCCACCGCATGATCCAGATCCATGCCCTCGGAGCGTGCCCGGCGGGTCAGGTCGACCCAGACGCGGAGCTCCTCCGCTGACCGTTCCAGGGTCTCCGCCACGTCCGTGACCGGTCCGTAGTGGCTGAACAGCAGCCGCTGCGGGCCCAGCGCCTCGAACAGGGCTATCGAATCCAACGCGGTCCGCAGGTCGAAGTCCGGCGGTGGTGTGGCGGGGCGCAGGTCACCCGTCTGCGGGAGGTAGACCCCGGCGGCGTCACCGACGTAGAGGTCACCGGTGCCCGAGTCGATCAGTCCCACGTGGTGCTTGGCGTGACCGGGGGAGTAGTGGCTGCTCAGCGTGCGCCCGTTGCCGAGGTCGACGGCTCCTGTGTCGCCGAGCGCGCGGATCCGCGAGGCGTCGGTGGGTGCCAGCTCGCCGAACAGGCTGTCCAGCCGATCACCCCAGACCATCCGGGCGCTGGCCATCAGCCGGGCGGGGTCGGCCAAGTGCCGGGCACCCTTCTCATGAACCACGATCTCCGCTTCCGGGAAGAACCCGGCGATGTCGCCGACCCCGCCCGCGTGATCCAGGTGGATGTGCGTGACGACGACGGTGGCGAGGTCACCCGGACCGACGCCGAGAGATGTCAGAGCATCGCGTACCACCGGTGCGGAGGTGGAGGTACCCGTCTCCACCAGGCACGGACGGTCTCCGAGAATCAGGTATCCCGCCGTGATGCCCGAATATCCCGCCATCCTTGTGTCGATCTCATAGACCTCTCCGCCGAGGGCGGTGATGTTGTCCACAGGCCACCTCAGAACTGGAAGCGATATCCCCAGAACGGCGTTCTGGCCATTCGGGTGTAGTCCACATCGTAAAGAGTGGTCCTCGATCGGCAGAGATCGGAGGAGGATTCGATGGATCGAAACGAGGTCGTCCTGGTGGGCCGTCTACCCGAAGCGGTGCGTGTCAGGCCGCTGCAGGGCGGGAGCGCGCTCGGCACCTGGAAGTTGATCGTCCGGAGACGGCAAGGTGGTCGCAGGATCCGGGTGGACACCATCCTGTGCGCGTCGTTCCGGCCCGAGGTCACCGTGGCCGTGGCCGAATGGCTTCCTGACGACATGGTCGAGGTGGTGGGCTCGCTCCGCCGCCGCTGGTGGGGAAGTGACGGGGCGAAGTCATCCGGCTATGAGGTCGAGGTCCATTCGGCCAGACGTCTCGGACGGCGGATCGTCACGACTCCGAGCGGTGGTGACGAGGGGGTGCCGACTTCGATCGCGCCCAGACCGGTGCGTTCACTGCTGTCCGTGGAAGGGGCCACGGTGGAGAGGGAGAGACGGCGGGCCTCCGGTTCCGAGCCGGTTCCCCGCTTCGGAAAGGGCGGGCTGGTGCCCGCTCCACGATGCGCGGAGACGCTCTCCCCAAGTTGACCTCCTCTTCCCGGCCAGAGCGGAGGAGTTTCACCCCCACGGGTTGGGGTTCCCGCTTCACCGGGTAGCGCCCCCGCTGTCCTCGCGGGTCAGGGCTTGCGATCCCCCTCGTTGGCCGTCCAGGGGCGTTTCACCTCGCCCCCGACCGTCTGGCCCTGGCCTGTTCAGCAACTCCGCATTATTTATGTCATTTGTTCGATTTGCGTGGCTTGCGTTGTTTATGTGGTCAGCCGAGGGCCAGCGTGCGCAGCACCAGCCCGGTGCGGGGCTTGGGGCCGAAGGAGGTGGACTTGCGCGGCACCCGCTCCTCCTGGGCCGCTACCGCGAGCACGTCGTCGACGTTCAGCGGGTTGAGCAGCACCGCCGTTCCCCCCGATTCCCGAGCGAGTCGTATCGCCGTCTCCGGATCATGGTGCACGATGCGCACCAACCGTTCATCATCCTGCGTTCCCCAGACCTTGGGCAGCAGAAACTCGGCCAGGACGGCGGTGTTCAGCGCGCACCACCGGGCGGACCGATCGGCGGGCATGGCGTGTGCGAGCTGATCCGGATCCGGTTCGGTGAGCAGATACGCCGCTTCTCCGTCGGAGAGCAGGTAGGCCGGCTCCGCGGCGTCCGCCAGCGCGGCCAGCCCCTCGGAGAGGTCGGCGTACTCCTGCACTTGCCAGGCCCCCTTGGCCTTGGCCAGGGCGTCTTCCAGTGCAAGCTCCGGAACGACCCGGTGGATGGCCCTCAGGTCCGGCGGGTAGGAGGTGGAGTCCACCAGGAGTGCCAGACCGAAGTCCCAGGGCCCCGGCTTCGCGGGCCCGCTTGGGACACTCATGCCGGGAGGGTTTGCGCCCGGCGAGGCGTGGTGCTCGCGCTGAAGCGCGAGATAGGTGGCGTACCGGTGGTGACCGTCGGCGATGAGGGCCTGGCGGGCGCGAAGATCGGTGTTGAGGGAGACGAGTTCTCCGGGATCGGTGATGGCCCACAGCCGATGCCGGAAGCCGTCACGGGTCTCCAGGTCGACCAGGGGAGCCCGGGAGGTGGCGATCCGGTCGACGAGACGGGTGGCGGCGCCTTCCCCGCCCTCGTAAAGCAGGAAGATGGGCTCCAGGTTGGCCTCGGTGGTGCGCATCAGGGCCAGGCGGTCGGCCACCGGGCCGGGCATCACGTCCTCGTGTGGCAGGATGACACGCCGCTCCGGAGCCGTAAGGCCCACGTCGCCGATGAGCCCGCGCTGGAGGACCCCCGGCCCGGTCTGCTCGTAGACGTAGACGGCGGGTGTCTCGTCGGCGACCAGCACGCCGGAGGAGAGCCAGGTGTTCAGGGTCTCCCGCGCCTCGGCGTACCGGTGACGGTCGGCACCGGGAAGGATCAGCCGCACCACGTTGTTGGGATGCGCGTCGAGCAGGTCCTGAACACCGGCCTCCTCGATGAGGTCGTACGGGGGGGAGGTCACCTCGGCCAGATCGTCGACCGCGAACCGTAGGCCGTGAAACGGGCGTAGCACCAGCCCGTCAGGTATCGGCAGTTCAGGATTCGCCATATAGGGCATGCTGCCATAAAGGCCTGAAACGTCCAGGGGTCGCCTCGACGGCGCGGCGGCACCCGGTCCGTCAGGGAATCGGTCAGATCTGTCGTCTGTCGATGAAGGAGGCCTCACGTATGGTCCAAGGACGTAGCGGTCCGTCTGATTCCCCCAACCCCGAGACGGGCGCTCCGGTCGGGGACGTCTACGAATGGTTTCAACGAGGGATGAAACTCCTGGGCGAGGGCAGCCCGGCGGCGGCGGCCGCCCTGCTGGAGCGCGCCGCCGGTGCCGAGCCGGAGTCGCGGAGCATCCGGGAGGCGCTCGCCCGAGCCCAGTTCAACTCCAGGCAGTACGCCGACGCCGCCGACAGCTTTCGGTGGATCATCGACGCCAACCCGACCGAGGACTACGCCTACTTCGGCCTTGGCCTCGCCCTGTGGCGGAGCGGAGACATGGAAGGAGCTCAGGAACCCCTGGCCATCGCCGCGGCCATGCGACCCGACCAGCGGCACTACGTATCGGCCTTGAAAAGTGTCCGGGCGACGTTACGCGCCCGCCGGACGTGAACTCGGATGATGAAATGGGCGAGTGAACACACAGCCGCTGATCGACCCTTATGACACCCTCTTGCTTGATCTGGATGGGGTGGTGTATCTCGGGCGTGACGCCGTACCGGGGGCTCCGGAGGCGTTGCGCCAGGCGGTGGAGCGCGGTGTGCGGCTCGCCTACGTCACCAACAACGCCTCGCGCACCCCCGGTGCGATCGCCCAGCACCTGAGCGCGCTCGGCGCGCCGGCGTCCGCCGCCGACGTGGTCACCTCGGCCCAGGCCGCCGCGCGACTGGTGGCCGAGAGGGTCGAGCCGGGTGCCGCCGTGCTTGTGGTCGGGGGGATGGGGCTGCGCAGCGCTCTGCGCGCCCACCGGCTGCGCCCGGTCAGCACCGCCATGGACGCCCCGGCCGCGGTGGTGCAGGGCATCGCCCCTCACCTCTCCTACGGCCTGCTGGCGGAGGGGGCGCTGGCCGTACGGCAGGGGGCGCTCTTCGTGGCCGCGAACGCGGACTCGACCATGCCGACCGGCCGAGGCGAGATGCCGGGCAACGGCGCGATGATCCGGGTGATCGCCACGGCGACCGGGGTGGAGCCGATCGTCGCGGGCAAGCCCGAGCCGCCGTTGCATCGCGAGGCGATGTTGCGGACCGGGGCCAGGAGGCCGCTGTTGGTCGGTGACCGGCTCGACACCGACATCGAGGGGGCGACCAACGCCGGAGTGGACAGCCTGCTCGTGCTGACCGGTGTGGCGAGCCCACTGGACCTGCTGACCGCCGCTCCCCGGCACCGGCCCACCTATGTCGCCGCCGACCTGTCGGCCCTGCACCGGCCCTACCCTCGCGTACAGCGAAACGGGGACCGCTGGGTCTGCCGGGGATGGATCGCCCGCTGGGACGGGGGGCGCCTCCGTCTCGACGGCCAAGGGGAGGCGATCGACGGGCTCCGGGCGGCCTCCGCCGCGACCTGGGAGGCGGTGGGCGGCGGGCGGGCCGACGAGGACGCGGTGAAGGCCGTCCTCGGCTCCTCCCTCCCCGGACGTGTGCTGTCCACGCGAATACCGTCCACATGAAACGGTTGATGACCGTTTGACGAGCGCCCCTCATCTCCGCGCCCCGGCACCGTCCGCGCGGCGTCGCCGACGCCCCCTTCTCCGGCGCGGCGCCACCGCCCCGCCCCCTGACAGAGCCCCCTGACAGACGCCCTCCCCCACCGGGACAGGTCACCCCGCCTTTCCCCCGGGTGACCCCGGACATGGGCGTCCGGCGGGGGCTGGTTCTCCTGGAACGTGTGAATCGGCGAACTACCGGGGGTGTCTGGATCGTTGTCATGTCAGCAAGGCCGACAGCCGCCTCGCCTCGCCTCGCCTCGGGTGGGACGGCTCGGGCGGTCAGTGGGTTCCATGTCGGGGAGTTGCCGTCCGGGGCGCGCGTATGGAGCGGTTCACAGGAGTTTACGCAGGCGCAGCAGGTCGCCGAAGCTGGCATCGATCTTGACCCGGCCGCCGAACACCGCGCGTCCCATGTCGAGCTCGCCGTTGACCAGGGAGATCAGATCGTCGCTGCCGATGGTCAGCTTCACGTCGGCGCGTCCGCCACCGGCCGGGGGCAGGTCCTCGAAGGGGCCGAGCCCACCGTGGTGGATCCGGCCGTAGAAGGTGACGTGGAGGTCGCTGATGTGACAGCTGATGCTGCGCTCGACCACGTGCCTGGCGCGGCTCTCCTGGTCAAGCTCGTCGAACTGCTCGCCGAGTTTAAGCAGTGCCGCCCGGCACTCGTCGACGCTCGCCATTGTTTGGCGCTCCCTTCTGTTAGGACCGGTCCGAACCCCTCGCACCTACGGACGGTAGCGTTCCACACCAACCCGGCATGTGATCCGGTCGTGGTGACGTCGGTGAAGGGGCTTCTGGCATGGTCTCCGAGGCATTGCGAGGATATGGATGCAGAGCTGTCGGCCTTGCTGACATGACAACGATCCAGACACCCCCGGTAGTTCGCCGATTCACACGTTCCAGGAGAACCAGCCCCCGCCGGACGCCCATGTCCGGGGTCACCCGGGGGGAAAGGCGGGGTGACCTGTCCCGGGGGTGACCTGTCCCGGTGGAGGCAGAGCCTGTCCCGCCGGGGGTGCGCGACGGGCTCTCCGTCGGAGCCGCGCCCGGGTGGACGCCGGTCGCCCGGAGGTTGGGCGCCGGTCCGGGGAGCGGGGAAGAGCCGCAGGGGGCACAGCACGATGACTGGGGCCGCGCCGGCTACCAGCCCGCAGACGGGCGTCGGCGGTCCGGGGCCGGACGGTGGTCAGGGGCGCTCTAGGGGATGAGGACCAGACGGCGGCCGGAAGAGTGCGGGGGCCGGGCTGTGGGCCACAGGGGGGCGTGGGGGCCGGGCGGCGGTCCACAGGGTGGCGGGGGGATGCCGGGGCGACGACCGCCACGGCTTCCGATACCGTCGACACGTCAACGGGGTCAACGGGAGGGACGGCTCGCGTGGCGTGCACCCGGATGATCATCGAATCGGCCCAGAGCACCTCCGGAGGGGGCGCATGACGGACCTGCCGGAAGATGTCGGCGAGGAGCGGGTGGACACCGCGCTGGGAGGGCTCATCCGTCTCGGTACGGTGCCCGTCTCGGCGCATGTGCACGTGTTCGAGGAGGTGTTCACCGGGCTGGAGCAGGCGCTCGCCTCGATGGACGGCACCCCGGACCGGCATCGGTGAGCCGGCGGACGCGCCTCGACAGCGAGCTGGTGCGGCGGGGGCTGGCCCGCTCGCGGGAGCAGGCGGCCCAGCTCATCGAGGCCGGTCGGGTCACCATCGGCGGCCAGACGGCGGCCAAGCCCGCGACCCAGGTGGAGACCGCCTCGGCGATCGTGGTCGCCGAGGCGGACGAGGGGCCCGACTACGTCTCGCGTGGGGCGCACAAGCTGCTCGGCGCGCTGGAGGCCTTCGGGCCCCGGGGGCTGACCGTCGCCGGGCGTCGCTGCCTGGACGCCGGGGCCTCGACCGGGGGTTTCACCGATGTGCTGCTGCGCAACGGCGCTGCGCACGTGCTGGCCGTGGACGTCGGGTACGGCCAGCTCGCCTGGTCCCTGCGGACCGACGAGCGGGTCACCGTCATGGAGCGGGTCAACGTCAGGGATCTGACACCCGACGCGGTGGGGCGGGCCCCCACGCTGGTGGTCGGCGACCTGTCGTTCATCTCGCTCCGTCTGGTGCTGCCCGCGCTGGTCGCCTGCGCCGCCGAGCGGGCGGATTTCGCGATGCTGGTCAAGCCCCAGTTCGAGGTCGGCAGGGAACGGGTCGGCGCGGGCGGGGTCGTCAGGGATCCCGAGCTGCGGGCTCGGGCCGTACAGGACGTCGCCGAGGCCGCGCTGAGGCTCGGCCTGACCGTGCGGGGCGTCACCGCGAGTCCGCTGCCGGGCCCGGCGGGCAATGTCGAGTACGTCATCTGGCTGGGCAAGGGCGAGGGTCCGCCGGCGGTCGAGGATCTCACGGCTGAGATCGGGCGCGCGGTGGCGGAAGGTCCCCGGTAGTGCCCGCTCCGCGAAAGAGTGGAAATTGACCTCCTCGCCGGGCCCAAAGCCCGGCGTCTCCATGCTCAAGGAGTTTCGATGACTGCCGAGCGCATCGTGCTGGTCACCGTGCACACCGGGCGGGGGGCGGCCATCGACAGCGCCCGGCTGGTGATCGGCCGCCTGGTGGACGCCGGTCTGACGGTGCGCGTCCTCAGCGCCGAGGCGGAGTCGATCGAGTGTACGGGCGCCGAGGTGATGCCCGCGGGCGCGGCGGCGGTGCAGGATGCAGAGATGATGATCGTGCTGGGCGGTGACGGCAGCCTGCTGCGGGCCGCCGAGCTGGCCCGGCCGGCCGGGGTGCCGCTGCTCGGTGTCAACCTCGGGCACGTCGGCTTTCTGGCCGAGGCCGAGGTGGAGAATCTGGCGGACGCGGTGGACTGCGTGGTGCGGGGCCGCTACGACGTGGAGGAGCGGATGACCGTCGAGGTCACCGCCCGTCTCAACGGCCAGTTGCTGGCCGACACCTGGGCGCTCAACGAGGCCACGGTGGAGAAGCGCGAGCGGATGCTTGAGGTGGTCGCCGAGATCGACGGGCGCCCGCTGTCACGCTGGGGGTGCGACGGGGTCATCTGCGCCACACCGACGGGCTCCACCGCCTACGCGTTCTCGGCCGGCGGCCCCGTGGTCTGGCCGGAGGTGGAGGCGATGCTGCTGGTGCCGATCAGCGCCCACGCGCTGTTCGCCCGGCCGCTGGTGGTCTCCCCCCGCTCCACGCTGGCGCTGGAGATTCAGCCGGCGACGGCCGGAGCCGTGCTGTGGTGCGACGGCCGTCGCAGGTTCGACCTGCCCGCCGGGACGCGGGTCGAGGTCCGCCGGGCCGAGATGCCGGTACGGCTGGCCCGGCTGCACGGTGTGGAGGACACCGGAGCGCCGTTCACCGACCGGCTGGTCGCCAAGTTCGATCTTCCTGTCCAGGGGTGGCGTGGCCGGGTGCGACCGTAGCTCGTCCGGGCGATCGTGGTCCCGAGCGCGTAGGATCGTGCCCGCGCACCGCACTGATGTTCGGTGAATTCGATGTGACGGGAGGGACCAGTGCGACCCAGGGTCGAGGAGGTCCGTATCCGAGGGCTCGGTGTGATCGACGAGGCCGTCCTGGCCCTCTCGCCGGGGTTCACCGTGCTCACGGGCGAAACCGGTGCGGGTAAGACCATGGTGGTGACCGGTCTGGGCCTGCTCTTCGGCGGCCGGGCGGATCCGGCCCGCGTCCGCCCGGGGGCGGACAAGGCCACCGTGGAGGGCACGCTCGTGGTCGACCCGGCGGGCCGGGTGGCCCAGCAGGTGCGGGACGTGGGAGGTGAGGTCGAGGGCGCCGAGCTGATCATCTCGCGGACCGTCTCCGCCGAGGGCCGCAGCCGTGCCTGGCTGGGCGGGCGCACCGTCCCCGTGGGCACCCTCACCTACCTGGCCGAGGACCTGGTGGCCGTACACGGCCAGATGGATCAGCAGCGGCTGCTTCAGCCCGGGCGCCAGCGCGCCGCCCTCGACCGCTACGCGGGTGAGGACCTTCTCAAGCCGTTGCGCGCCTACGAGCTGACCTACAAACGGCACAGGCAGGTCGCCGACCAGCTGGCCGAGCTCACGGCCCGGGCTCGGGAGCGCGCCCAGGAGGCCGACCTGCTGCGGTTCGGGCTGAATGAGGTGGAGCGGGCCGACCCCAGGCAGGGGGAGGAGGCCGCGCTGCGCGAGGAGGAGGAGAGGCTCTCCCACGCCGACTCCCTGCGGAACGCCGCGGAGGCCGCGCACCGGGCACTGCTGGGCGATCCGATGTCCGGCGAGCAGGAGATGCAGGACGCCATCGCGCTGGTCGGCCGGGCGCGCACCGCCGTGGAGGCGGTGCGTGACTTCGACCCGGTGCTGGCCGGGATCGCCGACCGGCTCGCCGAGGCCGGGTATCTCATCGCCGACGTGGCCACCGAGCTGGCCTCCTACGCCGAGTCGGTCGAGGCCGACCCGGTCCGGCTCGCGGTCGTGCAGGAGCGCCAGGCCGTGCTCACCCACCTCATCCGCAAGTACGGCCAGGACACCGGTGTGGTGCTCGCCTGGGCCGCGCAGGCCGCGCGCCGTGTCGCCGAGCTCGAAGGTGACGACGAGCGGATCGGCGGGCTCTTTCGTGAGCACGAGGAGCTCACCGTCCGCCTCACCGAGCTGGCCGCCGAGCTGACCCGGGTCCGCGCCGTCGCGGCCGAGCGGTTCGGGCAGGCCGTCACCGAGGAGCTCACCGTGCTGGCCATGCCGCACGCCAGGGTGGTGGTCACCCTGGCCGCCGCCGGTGACTTCGGCCCCCACGGGGTCGACGAGGTCGAGCTGCGCATGTCCCCGCACCCGGCCTCGCCTCCGCTGCCGCTGAACAAGGGTGCCTCCGGCGGTGAGCTGAGCCGGGTCATGCTGGCCATCGAGGTGGTGTTCGCCGGTGCCGACCCGGTTCCCACGTTCGTGTTCGACGAGGTCGACGCGGGGGTGGGCGGCAAGGCGGCGGTGGAGATCGGGCGGAGGCTGGCGCGGCTGGCCCGCACCGCCCAGGTGATAGTCGTCACCCACCTGCCGCAGGTGGCGGCCTTCGCCGACCAGCACCTGGTCGTGGAGAAGGCCGGTGACGGCAGCGTGGTGCGCAGCGGCGTCGTCGCGCTCGACAAGGACGGCCGGGCGCGTGAGCTCTCCCGTATGCTCGCTGGATTGGAGGACTCCGAGCTGGGCCGGGCGCACGCGGAGGAGCTGCTGGTGATCGCCGCCGCCGACAAGGCGTGAGTCACCGCCGGCAGGGCGGAAGAAGGAATACCAGGGGGCGTTTTGGATAGCTCGGGGGAGCGGGGCTACGTGGGCATCTCCAGTGACGAATCTGACACGCCGTCGGCCGCATGGCTCCGGTGGTCTTTCCCTCTGGCAGGATGGTCGTGATGAAGGTGCCGACTGACGGGCTTCAGCGCAAGCTCAACGGTTACCTCCGCCGCAGGAAGGTCACGGACCTTCCCGGGGTAACGGCAGTGGCGAGAATCGATCGGCGGACCAAGAGGCTGACCAAGCGCCTCAGGGCCGGGGAAATCGCGATTATCGATCACGTCGACGTTGACCGGGTGAGCGCGGAGGCGCTTGTCGCGTGTGACGCGGCGGGCGTGGTCAACATCGCCTCGGGCATCAGCGGCCGCTACCCCAACCTGGGCCCGCAGATCCTCGTCGAGGCCGGGGTCGTGTTCGTCGACAACGCCACCACCGAGCTGTTCGATCGGATCAAGGACGGCGACCTGGTCAGGCTGCACGAGGGGGTCGTCTACCTTGAGGAGGAGGTGGTCGGCAAGGGCGACATGCAGACGGTGGAGTCCGTCGATGCCGCGATGGTCGAGGCGCGGGCCGGGCTGACCGTCCAGATCGAGGCGTTCGCGGCGAACACCATGGAGTACGTCCGGCGCGAGCGTGACCTGCTCATCGACGGGGTCGGTGTGCCGGACATCCGGACCGTCATGGATGGGCGGCACGTCCTCATCGTGGTGCGGGGCTACCACTACAAGGAGGACATCGCGGCCCTGCGCCCCTATATCCGCGAGTACCGCCCCATCATGATCGGGGTGGACGGCGGCGCGGACGCCCTCATGGAGGCCGGTTACCTGCCCGACGTCATCGTGGGGGACTTCGACTCGGTGTCCGCCAAGGCCCTTACCTGCGGGGCCGAGCTGGTCGTGCACGCCTACCGGGACGGCAGGGCGCCGGGCCTGGAGCGGGTCCAGCAGCTCGGCCACGACGCCGTGCTCTTCCCCGCGATCGGCACCAGCGAGGACATCGCCATGCTGCTCGCCGACGACAAGGGCGCCGACCTGATCGTCGCCGTCGGCACCCACGCGACGCTGGTGGAGTTCCTCGACAAGGGGCGCTCGGGCATGGCCAGCACCTTCCTCACCCGCCTGCGGGTGGGCGGCAAACTCATCGACGCCAAGGGCGTCAGCCGGCTCTACCGCAGCCGGATCTCAACCCCGTCCCTGCTCCTGCTCGTCGCCACCACGTTGATCACCATGGGCCTGGCCGTCATCGTCTCCCCGGTCGGCAAGATCTGGCTGGACAGCGTCCGCGACGTCTGGAACGGCTTCATCTTCTGGTTGGTCGGACTCTTCTCGTGATTGATTTCCGCTATCACCTCGTCTCCATCGTCGCGATCTTCCTCGCGCTGTCGGTGGGCATCGTGCTCGGCACCACCCTGCTGAAGGAGCCCGCCATCGACACGGCGGAGAGCCTCGCCAACCAGCTCCGGGTGGGCAACACCGAGCTTCGCGCCGAGCTGAAGGCGGTGCAGAGCCGGCAGGCGGCCAACGACCTCTTCGTCGTGGCCGACACCCCCAGGCTGGTGCGGGACGCGCTCGCGGGTGAGCGTGTCGTCATCGTGGAGGCCCCCGGCAGCGCGGCGGGCACGCGTGAGCTGGTGCAGAAGGTGATCACCGAGGCGGGGGCGACCGTGAGCGGCAGGGTCACCCTGACCGACAAGTACGCCGACGCCGCCCAGTCGGCCTTCGTCGACAAGCTGGCCACCGACGCCAAACCGGTCGACCTGGTCTTCGCCGCCGAGGACACGCCCTACGACAAGGCGGCCGCGGTGCTCTCCGGCGCGATCGTGACCTCCGACGCCGCGCAGGTGGGCAAGTCGAGCCAGGTGGCGGCCTCGACCCTGGAGACCTTCCAGCGGGCCGGCCTGGTGACCTTCACCGAGCAGCCCGCCAAGCGCGCCGACCTGGCAGTGCTGATCGCCCCGGCCGAGCCGTACACCGGGGACGGCGCCACCCAGCAGGCTGCCACGATCGTCTCGATGGCGGTGGGGCTGGACGAGGCGGGACGGGGAGCCGTGCTGACCGGCTCGCTGACCGGCGGCGGGGCCGGCGGGGTCATCGCCGCGCTCCGCGACGACGCCGCCGCCGCCGAGAAGGTCTCCACCGTCGACAACGCTGATATGCCCATGGGCAGGGTCGTGGTGGTCTACGCTCTGCGGGAGCAACTGTCCGGGGCCGCCGGCCAGTACGGCATAGGTTCCGGTGTCTCGGGCGTCGAGCCCAGCGCGCCACCCACCCCCACGGCCACCTCCGGAGGATGATCCCCATGGCTCGTCGCGCTCTTCTCGGCGCCCTCGCCGGCGTCCTGCTCGGCGCGGTGGCCGCCCGCGCCGCCTACGCGGCCTTCACGCGCAGGCCGCCGGTCGGAGACGTGGAGACCTGGAGCAGGACCAACCACCGGGGTGAGCCGATCACTCTCCTTGAGGGGCCGGCGTTCGTCGCGGGGGCCGCCGCGGCCGCGGCCGCGGTGCCCGGACTGCCCGCCGGGGTCCGCGCGGCCGCGGTGCTGGCCGTGGCCGGCGGCGGCGGGCTCGGCGCCTACGACGACCTGTACGGCGCCACGGCCTCCAAGGGGTTCAGGGGGCACCTGAGCGCCCTGGCCAAGGGAGAGGTCACCAGCGGCGCGGTGAAGCTTCTCGGCATCGGTGCGACCGGGCTGGCCGCGGCGGCCCTGACCACCCGCCGTCCCGCCGACATCGTGGTCAACGGCGCGTTGGTGGCCGGTGGGGCCAACCTGGCCAACCTTTTCGACCTGCGTCCCGGCCGGGCCGTCAAGGTCGGCCTGCTCGCCGCCGCGCCCCTGCTCGCGGCCGGGCTCCTCCGGGGCGATCCGGTCCAGGCGACCCTGGCCGCGCTCCCTGTCGGCGCCGCGGTGGCGCTGCTGCCCGAAGACCTCGGCGAGCGGGCGATGCTGGGCGACGCGGGGGCGAACGCGCTCGGCGCCCTGGTCGGGCTGGCCGCGGCCGTCACCCTCGGCCGTCCAGGGCGTGTGGCCGTGCTCGGCACCGTGGTCGCGCTGACCGCGGCCTCGGAGAGGATCAGCTTCACCAAGGTCATCGCCGGTAACCCGGTGCTCGACCGCATCGACATGCTCGGCCGCCGTCCCGTGGAGCAGGCACCCGCGGGCCGATGATCAGAAAGATCGGGCAGGGGGTCGCGGGCGCGGCTCTGCTCATCGGGGTCGTGACGGTGTTCGCCCGGATCGTCGGATTCGGCCGTTATGTCGTTCAGTCGCAGACCGTCGGCAACTTCTGCCTGAGCACCGCCTACAACACCGCCAACTACGTGCCCAACATCATCTTCGAGCTGGTGGCGGGTGGCGCGCTGGCCGGGACCGTGGTGCCGGTGCTGGCCTCGGCGGCGTCCAGGTCCGGCACGGATCCCGAGGCCAGGGCCGAGGTCGGCCGGACCACGTCGGCGCTGCTGACCTGGGTCCTGCTGATCCTGGTGCCGTTCACCCTGCTCATCGCCGTATTCGCCGGGCCGATCGTCACGCTGCTGGTCGGCGATGTCGGCGCCGCCGACTGCGAGGTGACGGAGGTCGTCCGGGCCGGCACCGGCATGCTCGTCGTCTTCGCCCCCCGCATGATCTTCTTCGGGCTCGCCGTGATCCTGTACGGCGTGCTTCAGGCACACCGGCGTTTCCTGGGACCCGCCCTGGCCCCGCTGGTCTCCAGCCTGTTCATCGTCGGCTCCTACCTGGTCTTCAAGCGGGTCGGCGGTGGAGCCGCACGCGACCTGGGAGATCTTGACACCGCGGCACAGCTGACGCTCTCCCTCGGCGCGACGATCGCCGCCGCGGCGATGGTCCTCACGGTGGCGGGCCCCATGGCCGGGCTCGGGATCAGGCTCCGGCCCTCGCTGTCCTTCCCCCCCGGGGTCGCGGTCCGCGCCCGGCGGCTCGCCACCGCCGGCATCGCCGTGCTCGTCGCGCAGCAGATCACACTGATCATGGTGGTCCGGCTGGCCAACGACCTGGGCGGGGCGGGCGCGACCGGTGTCTACACCTACGCCTGGGCGCTGTACCAGCTTCCGTTCGCGGTGCTGGTGGTGCCGATCGCCACCAGTTCGTTCCCGGTGCTGTCCACCCGGGCCGGCGACGGGGACCTGGCCGGGTTCGACGATCTCACCTCTGTCACCACCCGGGTGATCCTGCTGGTGACGGGGCTCGCGGCCGGGGTCATGGCGGCGGTCGCGGTGCCCGTCTCCCGGGTGTTCGTGGAGGGCACGCCCGGTGGGGACCCGGCGGAGATGGCGGGGGCCGTCGTGTTCTTCGCGCCCGGCCTGGTGGGGTACGCGCTGATGTTCCACCTCGCCCGCGTCCTGTACGCCTGCGGCCGGGGCAGGTCGGCCGCGATCGCCTCGGTCGCGGGCTGGGTGGTCGCGCTGCTGGCCCAGGTCGTGCTGGCCCGTGCCACCGGTGACCGGCCGGCCGTGGTGGGGCGGCTGGCGCTGGGCAGTACGGTCGGCATGACCCTGGGCGGGGTGCTGCTGGTGCTCGCGGTGCTGCGGGCCAGGGGCGCGGCGGCGCTGGCCGGGGCGTGGCGTGGCCTGCTCGCCGCGGTGGCCGGTGGCCTGGCGGCCTACGCGGCCGGCCTGGCCGTCGCCACGGCCTTTGACGACGTGTCCAAGTGGATGTGCGTGGTGGTCGGGCTGGGAGCGGCGCTGGCCGGTTCGGTGGCGTTCGCGGCCGTGGCCGCGCTGATCGACGGACCGGACGTCCGGATGCTGCTGGTGCGGGTCGGGCGGGTGTCCGGTTCAGAGGGGAGTCGTACCGATGACTGATCCGGGAGCGCGGGTGGCGCTGGTGCTGGGGACCAGCGCGGGCGGGGTCGGGCGGCACGTGGCCATGCTGGCCGCCGGTCTGGTGCGCCGGGGCCACCCGGTGGTGGTGGCCGGGCCGCCGGCCACCGAGGAGACGTTCGCGTTCGGCAGGCTCGGGGCGAGGTTCGTGCCGGTGCCCGTCTCGGACCGGCCCCGCCCGCTGAGCGACCTGCGGGCGGTGCGGACGCTGCGGGCCCTGCGCGGGGCCCACGTCGTGCACGCGCACGGGCTACGGGCCGGAGCGCTGGCCGCGCTCGCCCTGACCGGCACCGGGACCGGCCTCGTGGTCACCCTGCACAACGCGGCCACCGCGGGCGGAGTCGTGGGCGCGGTCCACGGTGTCCTCGAACGGATCGTCGCCCGCCGCGCCGACCGGATCCTGGTGGTCTCGCCGGATCTGGGGGAGCGGATGACCGGGCTGGGGGCCGGGCACGTCGAGGCCGCCGTGGTCCCGGCGCCGCCCCTGCCCGCCCCGGCACGCGGCCCGGGGCGGGTCCGGGCGGACCTCGGCACGGGGGAGCGGCCCGTCCTGCTGACCGTCGCCAGGCTCGCCCAGCAGAAGGGGCTGGAGACCCTCCTCGACGTGGCGGCGGCTCTCGGCTCCGGCCGGGACTCCGGGGAGGGGGGCGGGCGGTCCGGGCGCCGGGCGGTGTTCCTGATCGCGGGGGACGGGCCCCTCCGCGGGGAGCTGCAGCGGCGAGTCGACCGGGAGAACCTGCCGGTGCGGCTGCTCGGGAACCGGGACGACGTGGCGGATCTGCTCGGTGTGGCCAGGGCCCTGCTGGTGCCCAGCCGCTGGGAGGGGCAGCCGCTGAACGTGCAGGAGGCGCTGCGGGCGGGCACGCCGGTGATCGCCACCGCGGTGGGCGGCATCCCGCCGATGGTGGGCGAGGCGGGGTTGCTGGTGCCGTACGGGGACGTCGCCGCGATGCGTGCCGCGGTCGAAAGGGTGCTCGCCGACGACGGTCTCGCGGGGGCTCTGGGGGAGGCGTCCGCCCGTCGGGGCCGGGAGCTGCCCGGCGAGGAACAGGCGCTGGAGGCGGTGCTGGCGATTTACGCAGACCTACCCAAAACGCGCTGACCATGGGGAACGTGGGGACGGCCGGGATCACCGGCGCGTACCTGCCCCCCGAATTAGGTGTTACCAGGCCACAGATCTATACTTGCTTGGTTAGGGAGGGGAGTATCCCTTCGTGACAGTCCCGTCATCACGGTGTTGCCTCACTCCACGAGGCCCCCGGGGCTGTCGGTCCGCGTAGACTTCATGTGGGCGGGAGAGACCTCCGGCAGTCAGTCGCGCGCGCCGGAGGTTTTGCTGTGATTATTCCTGTTTGGGCTTGGGCCGCCGTGATCGGCGGCCTTCTCGTCGTCCTCGCCTTCGACCTGTGGATCGTTGACCGGGGCGAGCCCCGGGAGTTCTCCACACGGCAGGCCGGGTTCTGGGTCGGTTTCTACGTGTCGCTCGCGGTGATCTTCGGCGTGGTGCTGTGGATCTTCGCGGGGCCGACCCCGGCGGGACAGTTCCTCGCCGGTTACCTCACCGAGTACAGCCTGAGCGTCGACAACCTTTTCGTCTTCTACATCATCATGAGCCGCTTCGCGGTGCCGAAGATCCACCAGCACAAGGTCCTGCTGATCGGGGTTCTGATGGCCCTGGTCATGCGAGGCATCTTCATCGCCGTCGGCGCCGCCGCGCTGTCGAGCTTCAGCTGGCTGTTCTACGTCTTCGGTCTCTTCCTCATCTACACCTCGGTGCAGCTGATCCGCCAGCACGGCCAGGACGAGGACGATTTCAACGAGAACGCCCTGCTGCGCTGGGCGCGCCGGGTGCTGCCGCACACCGACGACTACGTGGGCTCCAAGGTGGTCGTCAAGGTCGACGGCAGGCGCATGGTCACCCCCTTGCTGATCGTGATGCTCGCCATCGGCACCACCGATCTCCTCTTCGCGCTGGACTCGATTCCGGCGATCTTCGGTCTCACCACCGACCCCTTCATCGTCTTCACCGCCAACGCGTTCGCCCTGATGGGTCTGCGTCAGCTCTACTTCCTGCTGGGCGATCTGCTGCAGCGGCTGGCCTACCTCAGCTACGGGCTCGCGTTCATCCTCGCCTTCATCGGGGTTAAGCTGATTCTTGAGGCGCTGCACTCCAGTGGCGTGTCCTGGGCGCCGGAGGTGCCCATCTGGCTGTCGCTGTCGGTTATCGGCGTCACCATGGTGATCACCACTGGGGCCAGCCTGATCAAGGCCCGGCGGGACGGACGCGTAAGCAAGCAAATCAGTACCTCCGCGAATGCCAAGCAGGGCTAGCGGATTGGTATGGGACGCGCTTTGCTTGTCTCGTTGCGCCGTATAAGGGCTAAGAGATGGGTAGCATCCTGCCCTAAGGCAGGTAGACATACCGGTCTAGTGCCGCAAGACATCACAAAGGTTCCCTGTGTCCCACGATTCAGCAAGCCATCAGTCCGGCCGTGTACGGCTGGCGCGTGGCGTCTCCCCGTGGTTGCTCCCGACCGCGACGGCCGCCGTCGTGACCTCGCTGCTCAGCCGCCGTGACCGGCGCTGGGCGCCGGCGGCGGTTCCGCTGGCCGCGCTCACCGGCGGCATGCTCTGGTTCTTCCGGGACCCCGAGCGCACACCGGGGCCCGGAAGGATCCTGTCGCCCGCGGACGGCGTGGTACAGAGCATCGACCCGTGGCCGGACGGCCGCACGCGTGTGGCCGTCTTCATGAGCCCGCTCGACGTGCACGTCAACCGCTCACCCATGGCCGGCACGATCACCTCGATCGAGCATGTGCCCGGAGGGTTCCTGCCCGCCTTCAACAAGGACAGCGACAGGAACGAGCGGGTCGTGTGGCACCTGGACACCGAGCTCGGCGACATCGAGCTGGTCCAGATCGCCGGCGCGGTCGCCCGGCGCATCCTGCCCTACCTGGCCGTGGGCGCGAAGGTGGCCAAGGCCGACAGGATCGGGCTCATCCGGTTCGGCTCGCGGGTGGACGTCTACCTGCCCGCCGGGATCGAGCCCGCCGTGTCGGTCGGACAGCGGACCGTCGCGGGGGTGACCGGACTTGACCACGGCTGACGCCAGCTGGCCTCTGGACGAGACGGACGACGAGCCCCGGGGGCCGGTGGGCCAGGCGTTCCGGCTCTCGGCGGCCGACTCCCTCTCGCTCGGCAACGCGCTCTGCGGCTTCCTGGCCGTCTGCGTGCTCGCGTGGTCCGCCATCCGCGCGCTCCAGGAGGACAAACCCTTCGCCGCCGACCCCCGGTTCTTCGGCACCGCCGTGGTGCTGCTGCTGATCGGCGCCACCTGCGACCTGTTCGACGGCCTGGTGGCGCGTAAGTTCCGCGCCTCGGCCATGGGCGCCGAGCTGGACAACCTGGCCGACGTGATCAGCTTCGGCTTCGCCCCCGCCTTCATGGTCGTCATCTGGGCTGGCTTCAACCCGCAGATCCCGTTCCCGCTGGTGATGGTCGCCGCGGCGTCGGTGCTGCTGGCGGGCGTCATCCGGCTCGCCCGCTTCGCGTGCGTGAAGACCAAGAGCGGTGACTTCATGGGCCTGCCCATCCCGATGGGCGCCATGACCGTGGTCTCGATCGTGCTGCTGTTCGCGCCGTCGACCTGGACCGTGCTGCCCCTCTTCGGCGTCGCCTACCTCATGGTCAGCCGGATCGAGTATCCCAAGCCCAAGGGCAATCTGGCCGCTGTGGTCCTCGCCTGGATGATGATTAACGTCGCCTGCCTGACCATCTGGGCCGCCGGCCTGGCCGGCGGCGACACACTGATCAAGGTGGGCGCCATCATGCAGGTGGCCATGGTGTCCGCCATCCCGCTGCGCGTCCTGATGTTCAGGCGGGAGAAGCGCAGGGAGCGCAAGGAGGCGGAGGCCGGCGTCTCCTGACCCACCGCGGCACCCCGGCACCGGGTTCCGGGGCCCGCCGCAGCGCGGGGCCGTCCGCCTGTCACCAGCCCCGCTCGCGCCACTCCGGCAGAAAGGGCCGCTCGGCGCCCAGCGTGGTGTCCCCGCCGTGGCCGGGGTAGACCCAGGTCTCGTCGGGCAGCCGGCCGAAGATCCGCTCCGACACGTCCGCGAACAGCTGGGCGAACCGTTTCGGATCCTTGTTGGTGTTGCCGACGCCGCCGGGGAAGAGCGAGTCGCCGGTGAACAGGTGGCCGGGGTGGTACAGGGCGATCGAGCCCGGCGTGTGCCCGCGCAGGTGGATCACCTCCAGGGCGACCACACCCACGGTGACCTCGTCGCCGTGCTCGACCCGCAGACCCACCGGCACGGGCAGTGCCGCCGCGTCGAGCGGGTGCGCGACCACCGTCGCGCCCGTCGCCCCGGCGACCCGCTCCAGGGCCTGCCAGTGGTCGCCGTGCCGATGGGTGGTGACGATCCCGCTGATCGGCCGGTCGCCGATGAGCGCCAGCAGCCGGTCGGCCTCGGCCGCGGCGTCGATGAGCACGCCGTCGCCTGTCTCGTTGCATCGCAGCAGGTAGGCGTTGTTGTCGAACGGGCCGACGGCCAGCTTGGAGATCGTCAGGGCGGCCAGCTCACGTACGTCGGCGGGTCCGCCGACCCGCACGTCACCGGTGTACGTCATGGATACTCCTCGGGCGGGGTCGCGGGAAGGTGCGGGGGCGCGGACAGGGCCGGCCACGGCGGCGGTGCGGGCAGCGGCCCGGCGCCGGCGGGCTGGTTGCCCGTGGTCCCCTCCGGCATCACCCTAAGCCCGGCCCCCGGTGAGCGGCCGATCAGCCAGCTCAGCAGGCTCCACGCGTCGCCCTGCACCACGGGGCCCGATCCGAGCCCCGGCCAGACCTGACGGTGTTTGTCGCCGTCCTTGACCTCCTCCACCACGATCTCGCTGACCTGGCCGAGCCCGCGCGGCCAGGACACCATCGCGTCGTACAGCTCCCTGCGGACGAACGACTCCGGCCAGTCGGCGCACCCGTGGCCCGCGTCCAGGTCGACATGGTGCACCTCGACCTCGCGCAGGCGGCGGGCCAGCACGTACCAGGCCGGATAGCCGGGTGGTCGCGGGCTGTGGACCATCGCCGACCAGCTTTCGGCGGGCAGCGCGCGGATCACCTCCCACAGCCGGGCCGTGCTGTCCTCCAGGTCGGCCAGCTGCTCCTTGGCCGGTCGCGGGGCCCCGGCCTCGATCTCGGCGTCGCGTGTCTCCATGTCGGGGTACTGAGGGGTCTCCACGCCGGTCCTGGCCCAGGTCAGCAGGTTGACCTGACTGTCGGCGTTGCGGGCGAGATGGGCCAGGACGTGGCCCCTGGTCCAGCCGGGCAGCCGGGAGGGAGCCGCCACGTCGGCGTCGGACAGTCTGGCCACGGTGGCGATGAGACGGTCGTTGGCGGCGGTCAGCTCGGATCGGAGCGCGTCTGTGACATCCATCCTCACACTTCATCACCGCACCGGCCGATTGTGCCAGGGCATAAATGGGAGTGTCCGCACGGTTGACATCTCAAGCGGCCGGTAGGGGTGCGGGGGAAGGCCGTACCCTGGTGAGGGCGGGGAAACCCCGAGCCCCGGATGTTGCTCCGGATTTTTGTCGGACCCCACGACTAGTCTTCCCGCGACCGCTTCTCAACCCCTTTACATCGACGTCGGGATCGCAGTGGCTGACCGCCTCATCGTGCGTGGCGCACGTGAACACAACCTCAAGGACGTCTCGCTGGACCTGCCGCGAGACTCTCTGATCGTCTTCACCGGGCTGTCCGGCTCGGGCAAGTCGAGTCTGGCCTTCGACACCATCTTCGCCGAGGGGCAGCGCCGCTATGTCGAGTCGCTGTCGGCGTACGCCAGGCAGTTCCTCGGGCAGATGGACAAGCCGGACGTCGACTTCATCGAGGGGCTCTCGCCCGCGGTGTCGATCGACCAGAAGTCGACGAGCCGTAACCCCCGTTCGACGGTCGGCACGATCACCGAGGTCTACGACTACCTCCGGCTGCTCTGGGCGCGCGTCGGCAAGCCCCACTGCCCGCAGTGCGGTCGCGCGATCGCCAGGCAGAGCCCCGAGCAGATCGTCGACCGGGTGATGGAGCTCGCCGAGGGCACCCGCTTCCAGGTCCTGGCCCCGGTCGTCCGCGGCCGTAAGGGGGAGTACGCCGAGCTCTTCGGCCAGCTCCAGGCCAAGGGCTTCGCCCGGGCCCGGGTCGACGGCACGGTGGTCCGGCTGGACGAGCCGCCGACGCTGAAGAAGCAGGAGAAGCACGACATCGAGGTGATCGTCGACCGGCTCACGGTGAAGGAGGGCGCGCGCAGCCGCCTGACCGGTTCGGTGGAGACCGCGCTGCAGATGTCCGGCGGCACGATCACCCTGGAGTTCGTCGACCTTTCGGAGAACGACCCGAACCGCGAGCGCTTCTACTCCGAGCACCTCTACTGCCCCTACGACGACCTGTCGTTCGAGGAGCTGGAGCCCCGCTCGTTCTCCTTCAACTCGCCTTTCGGCGCCTGTCCCGAGTGCACCGGCCTGGGGGTGCGCATGGAGGTCGACCCCGACCTGGTCGTGCCCGACCCGGAGAGGCCCCTGGGGGACGGTGCGATCTCCCCCTGGGCGGGCGGCCACACCAGCGACTACTTCGTCCGTCTCGTCGAGGCGCTCGGGCTCGCGATGGGCTTCGCGCTGGACACCCCCTGGGAGAGGCTCCCCAAGAAGGCGCAGAAGGCGCTGCTGTACGGTCACGACGAGCAGGTCCACGTCCGATACAGCAACCGCTACGGCCGTCAGCGCTCCTACTACACCGCCTTCGAGGGGGCCATCCCCTGGGTGCAGCGCCGTCACGCCGAGTCCGAGAGCGACGGCATGCGGGAGAAGTACGAGGGCTACATGCGGGAGATCCCGTGCCCGGCCTGCGAGGGGGCCAGGCTCAAGCCGGTCTCGCTGGCCGTCACGGTGAACGGCCGTTCGATCGCCGAGGTCTCCTCGATGTCGATCGGCGACTGCGCCGGATTCCTGGCCGGGCTCACCCTGTCGGACCGCGACATGCAGATCGCCGAGCGGGTGGTCAAGGAGATCAACGCCCGGATGGGCTTCCTGCTCGACGTCGGCCTCGACTACCTGACCATGGACCGCGCGGCGGGCACCCTCGCCGGGGGCGAGGCCCAGCGCATCCGGCTGGCCACCCAGATCGGCTCCGGCCTGGTCGGCGTGCTCTACGTGCTCGACGAGCCCTCCATCGGCCTGCACCAGCGCGACAACCAGCGGCTGCTGGAGACCCTGATCAGGCTCCGCGACATGGGCAACACGCTCATCGTGGTCGAGCACGACGAGGACACCATCGCCGCAGCCGACTGGGTGGTGGACATCGGCCCCGGCGCGGGTGAGCACGGCGGCCAGGTCGTCGTCTCCGGCACCGTGGCGGACCTGCTGGCCTGCGAGGAGTCGACCACCGGCGCCTACCTGTCCGGCCGCAGGACCATCCCCGTCCCCGCCCACCGCCGCAGGCGCGACAGGAAGCGGCAGATCACCGTGAAGGGCGCCCGCGAGCACAACCTCAAGGGCGTGGACGTGGAGTTCCCGCTGGGGTTGTTCACCGCGGTCACCGGCGTCTCGGGGTCGGGCAAGTCCACGCTCGTCAACGACATCCTCTACAGCGCCCTGGCCAGGGATCTGAACGGCGCGCGCACCGTTCCCGGACGCCACGCGCGAATCAACGGGACGGACCTCGTCGACAAGGTCGTGCACGTGGACCAGTCGCCGATCGGCCGCACCCCCCGCTCCAACCCGGCCACCTACACCGGCGTCTTCGACAAGGTGCGCGACCTGTTCGCGCAGACCACCGAGGCCAAGGTCCGCGGTTACGCCAAGGGCCGTTTCAGTTTCAACGTCAAGGGCGGCCGTTGCGAGGCGTGCTCGGGCGACGGCACGATCAAGATCGAGATGAACTTCCTGCCGGACGTCTACGTGCCGTGCGAGGTCTGTCACGGGGCTCGATACAACCGGGAGACCCTGGAGGTCCACTACAAGGGCAAGACCATCTCCGAGGTGCTCGACATGCCGATCGAGGAGGCGCTGGGCTTCTTCGACGCCATCCCGTCCATCAAGCGTTACCTCAAGACGCTGAACGACGTCGGCCTAGGCTACGTCCGGCTCGGCCAGCCCGCCACCACCCTGTCCGGGGGCGAGGCCCAGCGGGTCAAGCTCGCCTCCGAGCTGCAGCGCCGCTCCACGGGCCGGACGATCTACGTGCTGGACGAGCCGACCACCGGCCTGCACTTCGAGGACATCCGGCGGCTGCTGGGCGTCCTCGGCAAGCTCGTGGACGGCGGGAACACCGTCATCGTCATCGAGCACAACCTGGACGTGATCAAGACCGCCGACTGGCTGATCGACATGGGCCCCGAGGGCGGCTCCCGGGGCGGCACCGTGCTCGCCACCGGCACGCCCGAGGAGGTCGCCCTGGTCGACGCGAGCCACACCGGCCGCTTCCTGCGCAAGATTCTCGGCGGCTGAGGCCGGATTCGGGAGTGGGCACCCGCGTCAATACCCTGGACGCGGGAGCCCGGTTCCAATGGGCGACGTTGTAGAAGGGCCGTAATGAGTAGCAGTGACGGTTTCGCCATGCCCACCCGCAGACATGTGATCGGTGCCGCGGCGGCGGTGGCGTGCGGGGCGACCCTCACCGGATGCGCCGGAGGGGAACCCGGCCCGGCCGTCGTGCCGCCGGGCGTCAAGGGGAAGGTCATCGCCCAGACCGCCGACATCCCGGTCGGCGGCGGCAAGGTCATCGCCAAGTGGAAGATCGTGATCACCCAGCCCTCCGCCGGGGTTTTCAAGGCGTTCACCGCGAGTTGCCCGCACAAGGGCTGCGCGGTCGGCCAGGTCGCGGAGGGGGTCATCCACTGCCCCTGTCACGGCAGCGAGTTCGCCGCCGACTCCGGCAAGTGCCTCAAGGGCCCGGCGGAGGCCCCGCTGGCCGAGTACGCCCTGAAGGTCGAGGGCGAGGGCATCGTGATGCTCTGAGGCTCCCCGTGGATCCCCGCGATCCCGGCGCGGCCGAGCTCCCCGAGTGAGCCCCGGGTCGCCGGTCCCCCGCCTCCCCCGAGCCCCCTTCGCCGTGCCCCCGCTCCGCGCCGTGATGGAAAAACCCGAGGGGACGGTAATTCTTCACAGTCTCCTGATCCTCGATACGGCATGCTGAACCGTCACCGGGTGCCGGCCGTACCGGTGGGCAAGGACCTTCGGAGGAAGACCATGACTGAGACCACACGTCGTGCGGTGATGCTGGGCACGGGAGGCGCGGGGATGGCGGCGCTGCTGACCGCCTGCGGCGGCTCCGCCGAGCCGGGTGCCCAGGACACGTCCTCGGCGGCTCCGCGGACCTCGCAGACGGCCCCGGCGCCGGGCTCCGGCTCCGCCTCGGCGGATTCGGAGGTGAAGCCGCTGGCCGCGACCGCCGACATCCCGGTGGGCGGTGGCGAGGTCTTCAAGGACGACAAGGTCGTGGTGACCCAGCCGAAGGCCGGTGAGTTCAAGGCGTTCACCTCCGTCTGCACCCACCGGGGATGCGACGTGGCGGGCGTCTCTGGCGGCACGATCAACTGCCCCTGTCACGGCAGCAGGTTCAACATCGCCGACGGCTCCGTCGCCCAAGGACCCGCGGCCCGGCCGCTCGCCGAGAAGCCGATCAAGGTGGAGGGCGGCTCCATCACCCTCGGCTGACCGTCACCCCCGGCTGACCGGCGCACGCGTCACCCGTGCCCGGTGCCGTATGCCGGGCGGACGGTGGGAGGCCGGGCGGGCCGGCGCTTCGAGGGTTTCGGGGGCTTCGCGACCGGAATCCTGTCGGTGAGGGCCGATAGGATTCCGGTGTGGCGAGATCTGTGGGCGGGCCGGCGATTCTCCGGCCGAAGCCGGGGTCCATCCCCGAGTCTCCCGGCGTCTACCGGTTCAGGGACGCCGGGGGCCGTGTCATCTACGTGGGCAAGGCCAAGAGCCTGCGCCAGCGGCTGAACTCCTACTTCGCCGACTTCGCCGGGCTCCACCCGCGCACCCAGACCATGCTCACGACCGCCTCGGACGTCGACTGGACGGTCGTGGGCACCGAGGTCGAGGCGCTCCAGCTCGAATACTCCTGGATCAAGGAGTACGACCCCCGGTTCAACGTCAAGTACCGCGACGACAAGTCCTACCCCTACCTCGCGGTCACCATGGGAGAGGAGTTCCCCCGGGTCCAGGTGCTGCGCGGGGCCAAGCGCAAGGGCATCCGTTACTTCGGCCCCTACTCCCACGCCTGGGCGATCAGGGAGACGGTGGACCTGCTGCTCCGGGTGTTCCCGATCAGGAGCTGCTCGGCCGGGGTGTTCAAGCGAGCCGCCCAGATCGGCCGGCCCTGCCTGCTGGGCTACATCGACAAGTGCTCCGCGCCCTGCGTCGGGCGGATCGACGCCGAGGGGCACCGGGCGCTGGCGGACGACTTCTGCGACTTCATGGCGGGCAACACCGGTCGTTTCGTCAGACGGCTGGAGCGTGAGATGCGCCAGGCCGCGGCCGAGCAGGAGTACGAGCGGGCCGCCCGGCTGCGCGACGACGTCCAGACGTTGCAGCGGGCCATGGAGAAACAGGCGGTGGTCCTGGCCGACAACACCGACTGCGATGTGGTCGCGCTGGTGGAGGATCCGCTGGAGGCGGCGGTTCAGGTCTTCTACGTCCGCGGCGGGCGCATCAAGGGCCAGCGCGGCTGGGTGGTCGACAAGGTCGAGGACGCCGGCCCCGGAGAGCTGGTCGAGCAGTTCCTGCTGCAGATGTACGGCGAGGCGCCCCCCGAGGCGCTGCCCAGAGAGGTGCTGGTGCCCGTGCTGCCCCCCGAGGTCGAGGCGGTCGCCGATCTGCTCGGCGAGCACCGGGGCGCCAGGGTGGAGATCCGCGTCCCGCGGCGTGGCGACAAGAGGGCGCTGATGGAGACCGTCGAGCGCAACGCCGGGGAGGCGCTGAACCAGCACAAGCTCAAGCGGGCCAGTGACCTGACCGCGCGGAGCAGGGCGCTGCAGGAGGTCGCCGACGCGCTCGGCCTGGACCAGGTGCCGCTCCGGGTGGAGTGCTACGACGTCTCCCACACCCAGGGCACCAACGTGGTGGCCTCCATGGTGGTGTTCGAGGACGGCCTGGCCCGCAAGAGCGAGTATCGCCGCTTCTCCGTTCATTCCTCCGAGGGCGACGTCGCCTCGATACACGAGGTGATCTCGCGCCGCTTCAAGCGTTATCTGGAGGAGCGCTCGGCCACCGGTGAGCTCGACACCGATCCGGGCGCCGGGGTGGGCATCGACCCGGAGACCGGCAGGCCGCGCAGGTTCGCCTACCCGCCCAACCTGGTCGTGGTGGACGGCGGCCCGGCCCAGGCCGCCGCCGCCCGGCGGGCGCTGGACGAGCTGGGCGTGGACGACGTGGCGGTCTGCGGCCTGGCCAAGCGGCTGGAGGAGGTCTGGCTGCCGGGGGACGACCTGCCGGTGATCCTGCCCCGATCAAGCGAGGCCCTTTACCTTCTCCAACGTGTGCGCGACGAGGCCCACCGCTTCGCCATCGCCTACCATCGGTCCAAGCGGTCGAAGAGCGTGAAGGAGAGCGCCCTGGACGAGGTTCCCGGGCTCGGTCCGGCTCGCCGGCAGGCCCTGATCAAGCACTTCGGATCCGTGAGGCGGCTGCGTGAGGCGACCGCCGCACAGATCCGCGAGGTTCCCGGGATCGGCCCCGCCACGGCTGAGACGATCGTGTCGGCGTTGAGAGGGGAGAACCCTTGACCTCCTCCCCACGGCTGAGGCCGGGGGATTCCACCCCTCACGGAGTGGGATTCCTGTTTCACCGGGCCGCGCCCTCGCCGCTTTCGCGAGCCGGGTCCTACCGGCCCTCCACAGGCGTCTCACCTCGCCGCCGGCCCGGCGGCGAGGAGACAACCACACATTCGGTGGCGTGGTCATCGCCACCGCCGGACAACCTGCCAGCCCGTGCGTCGCCGTGCCGAGTCTCCCACCCAGGGCCAGAGCCCGGGGTCTCCACGCTCAAGGAGTTTCGATGAACGTAAGAGAGTCCGCGTTCGTCATCGTCACCGGCATGTCGGGGGCGGGACGGAGCACCGCGGCCAAGGCCCTGGAGGACCTGGGCTGGTTCGTCATCGACAACCTGCCCCCCGGGCTGCTGTTCGCCATGGCGGAGGAGGCCGGGCGGGTCAAGCTGGCCGCCGACAAGGTGGCCGCGGTGGTCGACGTGCGCAGCCTGGCGTTCACCACCGACCTCAACGCCGCGATTGAGGAGCTGGACGGGCGTGGCATCGCGGTGCGGGTGGTGTTCCTGGAGGCCAGCGACGAGGAACTGGTCCGCAGGTTCGAGAACGTCCGCCGCCCGCACCCGCTGCAGGGTGACGGCCGGCTGGTCGACGGGATCGCCCGTGAGCGCGGCATCCTGCGCGAGGTGCGGGCCAACGCCGACCTGGTCATCGACACCTCCAGCCTCAACGTGCACGAGCTCCGAGGCAAGATCGTCGCCTTCTTCGGCGGCGAGGACCGGCCGGGCCTGCGGGTCAACGTGGTCTCCTTCGGCTACAAGTACGGCCTGCCGGTCGACGCCGACCTGGTGGTCGACTGCCGGTTCCTGCCCAATCCGCACTGGGTTCCCGAGCTCCGCCCGATGAACGGCCTCGACGTCCCCGTCCGGGACTTCGTGCTCAACCAGGCGGGCGCCAAGGAGCTGCTCGACGCCTACGACGAGGTGGTCGGCATCATCGCGGCCGGTTACACCCGCGAGGGCAAGGGTTACGCCACCCTCGCCGTGGGCTGTACCGGGGGCAAACACCGCAGCGTCGCCATGGCCGAGCAGATCGGCGGCCGATTGCGGGACCGGGGAGGCATGGAGGTGCAGGTGAGCCACCGAGATGTGGGCCGGGAGTGAGTGAGGGGCTCAGGGTCGTCGCGCTGGGTGGAGGGCACGGGCTGTACGCGTCGCTGACGGCGCTGCGCGGGGTCACCTCCGAGCTGACGGCGGTGGTCACCGTGGCCGACGACGGAGGGTCGAGCGGACGGCTCCGCCGCGAGCTCGGCGTGCTGCCCCCGGGTGATCTGCGGATGGCCCTGGCCGCGCTCTGCGGTGACGACGAGTGGGGGCGGACCTGGAGCGAGGTGGTCCAGCACCGTTTCCGCAGTGAGGGCGACCTGCACGGGCACGCGGTCGGCAACCTGCTGATCGTGGCGCTCTGGGAGCGGCTCGGGGACACCGTCGCCGGGCTCGACTGGGTGGGGCGGCTGCTCGGCGCGCACGGGCGGGTGCTCCCGATGTCCTCGGTGCCGCTCGACATCGCCGCCGAGGTGGAGCTGGACGGCAGGGTGAGCACCGTGTACGGCCAGGTGGCCTGCGCGCTCACCCCCGGCCGGGTACGGGCCATCTCGCTGCTGCCGGAGAATCCGCCCGCCTGTCCCGAGGCGGTCCGGGCGGTGCTGGACGCCGACTGGGTGGTCTTCGGCCCCGGGTCGTGGTTCACCAGCGTGCTGCCCCACCTCATGGTGCCCGAGTTGGCCGACGCCCTGCACCGCACCGGGGCGCGCCGCCTGGTCGCGCTCAACCTGGCCCCGCAGCCCGGGGAGACCGACGGCTTCTCGCCTCAGGAGCACCTGGAGGTGCTCCGGCGGCACGCGCCCTCCCTGGAGATCGACGTGGTGCTCGCCGACACCGGGGTGGCCGAGGACCGGGAGGAACTGGAGAAGGCCGCCGCCGAGTTGGGAGCCCGGCTGACCCTGGCCTCGGTGGCCGACGAGGACGGCTCGCCGCGGCACGATGCGCAACGTCTTGCCTCCGTCCTGGACGAGATTTTCCGTGAGAAGCGTTGATCCTGGTCAGCGCCGCTCAGGAGTGCGAGAAACTTCTGTGAGCCTGGTTTCTCGGGCCGCACGAGGTCTGTATGGGGGAGGACGAACGCGCATGGCGATGACAGGTGTGGTGAAGGACGAACTGAGCCGACTGCCGGTCTTGAAGCCTTGCTGCCGTAAGGCCGAGGTGTCGACGCTCCTGCGGTTCGCGAGCGGGCTGCACCTGGTGGGCGGGCGGATCGTGATCGAGGCCGAGCTGGACACCAATGTCACGGCCAGGCGGCTGATCAAGGACATCGGCGAGGTGTTCGGGCACAAGGCCGAGGTATTGGTCCTGGCCCCCGCCGGGCTGCGCAAGGGGTCGCGCTACGTGGTGCGGGTCTACCGCGACGGTGAGGCGCTGGCCCGCCAGACGGGGTTGATCGACAACCACGGCCGCCCGGTCCGCGGACTGCCGCGTCAGGTGGTGGCGGGGGCGACCTGCGACGCGGAGGCCGCGTGGCGGGGCGCCTTCCTGGCGCACGGCTCGCTCACCGAGCCGGGCCGTTCCATGTCGCTGGAGGTCACCTGCCCGGGGCCGGAGGCGGCGCTCGCCCTGGTCGGCTCCGCCCGGCGGCTGAAGATCCACGCCAAGGCGCGCGAGGTGCGCGGCGTCGACCGTGTCGTGGTCCGTGACGGCGACGCGATCAGCGCACTGCTGACCCGGCTGGGCGCCCACGACAGCGTGCTGGCCTGGGAGGAGCGGCGGATGCGCCGCGAGGTGCGGGCCACGGCCAACCGGCTGGCCAACTTCGACGACGCCAACCTGCGCCGCTCGGCACGTGCCGCGGTCGCCGCGGGGGCCCGGGTGCAGCGCGCCCTGGAGATTCTCGGCGAGGAGGCGCCCGAGCACCTGGTGGTCGCCGGCCGGCTGCGGGTGGAGCACAAGCAGGCATCCCTTGAGGAGCTTGGTCAGCTCGCCGACCCGCCGCTGACCAAGGACGCCATCGCCGGGCGGATCCGCCGCCTGCTCGCGATGGCCGACAAGCGCGCCCAGGACATCGGCATTCCCAACACCGAGGCGAATCTCACCGTGGACATGCTGGCGCCGTAGGGGCCCCGCGTGGAACGGGATCCGGCCGCCGGGACTTGGGCCCCGGGACGTGGCGCCCGGTTCCCGCGCGGCCGGCGGTTCCAGGTGGCCGACGGTTCCCGCGCGGGCGGTGGTCTTCGCGCGGCCGACGGTCCTCGCGCGGGTGTCGCCGGGGCGACACGCCGGTCTCGGCCGCCGAAGGACACGGGTTTAGCGCCGTCCTGACAGGTCATTGTGGAGTTGCATGGATTTACAGTGACAAGCCGGGCACTTCACTTGAAGGGTCCGATACCCGCTTGTGGGGCCAGGGAGAACGGAGCCGACCCCGCAAGTGGTCTAAACCAATTTAGGTCCGATAGGGTGCGATTGAAGTTTCAGCCAGCTCAAGTCACCGGTCCGGTGGACCGGTGCACGACGTACGAGGAGACCTGCACCGTGAGCATCCGCGTAGGCGTCAACGGATTCGGCCGCATCGGCCGCAACTTCTGGCGTGCGGTCGCTGCCAGCGGCAAGGACATCGAGATCGTTGCGGTCAACGACCTGACCGACAACGCCACGCTCGCCCATCTGCTCAAGTACGACAGCATCCTCGGCCGCCTGCCGTACGAGGTGAAGAGCACCGCCGACGAGATCGTCGTGGACGGTAAGGCGATCAAGGCGTTCGCCGAGCGCGACCCCGCCAAGCTGCCCTGGGGCGACCTGGGGGTGGACGTCGTGGTGGAGTCCACGGGCTTCTTCACCGACGCCGACAAGGCCCGGGTGCACGCCGAGAACGGCGCCAAGAAGGTCATCATCTCGGCTCCGGCCAAGAACGAGGACGTCACCATCGTGATGGGCGTCAACCACGACAAGTACGACCCGGCCCGCCACACGATCATCTCCAACGCGTCCTGCACCACCAACTGCCTGGCTCCCATGGCCAAGGTCATCAACGACACCTTCGGCATCGAGAAGGGGCTGATGACCACGATTCACGCCTATACCCAGGACCAGAACCTGCAGGACGGCCCGCACAGCGACCTGCGCCGCGCCCGCGCCGCCGCGCTGAACATCGTCCCGACCTCCACCGGCGCGGCCAAGGCCATCGGCCTGGTGCTGCCCGAGCTCAAGGGCAGGCTCGACGGGTTCGCGCTGCGCGTGCCGATCCCCACCGGCTCGGCCACCGACCTGACCGTGGAGGTCGGCCGCGACACCACGGCCGACGAGGTCAACGCCGCGCTCAAGGCCGCGGCGGACGGCCCGCTCAAGGGTTTCCTGACCTACACCGAGGACCCGATCGTCTCCTCCGACATCGTCACCGACCCGTCGTCGTGCATCCTCGACGCCGGCCTGACCAAGGTGATCGGCAACCAGGTCAAGGTCGTCGGCTGGTACGACAACGAGTGGGGTTACTCCAACCGCCTCGGCGACCTCATCGAGCTGGTCGGCGCCGACCTGCGATGAGGGATCTGTCTGAGTTCGAGGTGAAAGGTCGGCGCGTCCTGGTCCGCGTCGACCTCAACGTCCCCCTCGACGGGGACGTCATCACCGACGACGGCCGTATCCGGGCCTCGGTGCCGACGATCCGGGAACTGGCGGCCAGGGGGGCGCGCGTGATCGCCTGCGCCCACCTCGGGCGCCCGAAGGGCGAGCCCGACCCGAGGTACTCGCTGGCCCCGGTGGCCAGGCGGCTGGGTGAGCTTCTGGGAGCCGAGGTCGCCTTCGCCACCGATGTGGTCGGGAAGTCGGCGCGGTCCGTCGTGGAGGCGCTCCAGGACGGCCAGGTGGCCCTGCTGGAGAACCTGCGGTTCGAGCCCGGGGAGGAGTCCAAGGACGACGCTCAGCGTGCCGCGTTCGCCGAGAGACTGGCCGCCCTCGGTGAGATCTACGTCGGCGACGGCTTCGGCGCCGTGCACCGCAGGCACGCCAGCGTCTACGACGTGCCGCTGCTGCTGCCGCACGCGGCGGGCGGACTCATCCTGGCCGAGGTCGACGTGCTCAAGAGGCTGACCGAGAAGCCCGCCAGGCCGTACGCGGTGGTGCTCGGCGGAGCCAAGGTCTCCGACAAGCTCGGCGTCATCGGCAACCTGCTCGCCAGGGTCGACCGGCTGCTCATCGGCGGAGGCATGGCCTACACCTTCCTGGCGGCCCAGGGACACGAGGTGGGCCGGTCGCTGTTGCAGGAGGACCAGCTCGACCAGGTGCGCGAGTTCCTCAACGAGGCGGCCGGACGCGGGGTGCGGCTCGTTCTCCCGGTCGACGTGCTGGCGGCCACCCACTTCGCCGAGGACGCCGAGTACGAGGTCGTCGACGCCACCGCGATTCCGGCCGACCGTCAGGGACTCGACATCGGCCCGCGCAGCGCCGAGCTGTTCGCCGCGGAGCTCGCCGACGCCGGGACCGTGTTCTGGAACGGCCCGATGGGCGTCTTCGAGTTCGACTCCTTCTCCGGCGGAACCCGGGCCGTCGCCGAGGCGTTGATCAGGTCGGAGGCGTTCACGGTCGTCGGAGGCGGTGACTCGGCCGCGGCCGTACGCCGGCTCGGCCTTCCCGAGGACGGCTTCTCGCACATCTCCACCGGCGGCGGCGCCAGTCTCGAATACCTGGAGGGCAAGACCCTGCCCGGACTCGTCGCCCTGGAGGCATAGGAGTGGATCGACGCAGTGAGCACCGTAACGGCCGGACGTGCCCCTGGCACGACGGCCCGAGGGCGACGGGTGACCCGCGCGGCGGGTGGGGGACGGTGAGTGACGGATGAGCACGGCACGCAAGCCGCTGATGGCCGGCAACTGGAAGATGAACCTCAACCACCTTGAGGCCATCGCCACCACCCAGAAGCTGGCGTTCGCGCTCAACGACAAGGACTTCGACAGGGTCGACGTGGCGGTGCTGCCGCCCTTCACCGACCTGCGCAGCGTGCAGACCCTGATCGGCGGCGACAAGCTGCGGATCCTGTACGGCGGACAGGACCTCTCGCAGCACGACGGCGGCGCCTACACCGGGGACATCTCCGGGGTGATGCTCGCCAAGCTCGGGTGCACCTTCGTGGTGATCGGGCACTCCGAGCGCCGGCAGTACCATCACGAGGACGACGGGCTGGTCAACGCCAAGGTGAAGGCGGCCTATCGCCACTCGCTCACACCTATCCTGTGTGTGGGGGAGGGGCTGCCGGTCCGCCAGGCAGGCGGGCAGGTGGCCCACAGTGTCTCCCAGCTCGACGGGGCGCTCCGCCAGGTCCCGGCCGAGCAGGTGGCGTCCATCGTGCTGGCCTACGAACCGGTCTGGGCGATCGGCACCGGCGAGGTGGCCACTCCGGCCGACGCGCAGGAGGTCTGTTCGGCGCTGCGTTCCCGACTCGCCGAGCTGTATAACGGAGAGGTGGCCGCGGCTGTCCGTATCCTTTACGGGGGCTCGGTCAAGTCCGACAACATCGCCGGCATCATGGCTCAGCCGGACGTGGACGGAGCCCTGGTCGGCGGTGCGAGCCTCGACCCGGGGGAGTTTGCCAAGATCTGTCGCTTTAGCGAAATGTCTGGCTGACTGGACCGTTCAGAGGGTACGACTTGACAGCAGGTCGTACCCTCTTAGAGCAAGTTTGAATCGTCACGCCACAGGCGTACATACAAGGGGCGCATCCGGACGCGGGTAGCGCGCACATAGGGACAGGTCAACGGTGACAATCGGAATCTCCATCGCCCTCATCCTGGCGAGCATGCTGATGGTGCTGCTGGTGCTGCTCCACAAGGGCAAGGGCGGCGGTCTGTCGGATCTGTTCGGCGGCGGCTTCACGTCGTCGTTCGGCGGCTCTTCCGTGGTGGAACGCAACCTCGACCGGCTGACCATCATCACCGGTGTGGTCTGGTTCGTGTGCATCATCGCGCTGGGCCTGCTCCTTAAGCCCTGACCCGGACTGCGACAGGCGTGACAGTGGTTCAGCCCCCCGTCTCCACCCGAGCGGCGGGGCCATCGAGCGAGGAGTACATCCGTGGGTAGTGGCAACGCGATCCGTGGCAGCCGTGTCGGTGCCGGCCCGATGGGGGAGGCGGAGCGTGGCGAGGCGGCTCCCCGTGTAAGGGTCCCGTTCTGGTGCGCGAACATGCATGAGACGCGCCCCAGCTTCGCCAGCGACGCCGCGGTGCCGGAGTTCTGGGACTGCCCACGGTGCGGTCTCCCCGCCGGTCAGGACGAGGCCAACCCGCCCGCGCCGCCGCGTAACGAGCCTTACAAGACGCACCTCGCCTACGTGAAGGAGCGTCGCAGCGACAAGGACGGCGCCCAGATCCTGGCCGAGGCCCTGGAGCGGCTCCGCTCCTCCTCGCGGCCGATGTACTAGGCACGGCTCGCCGGAAGGCCCCCGTGGAATCGTTCACGGGGGCCTTCCGCATGCCCTCGGACCGCTCCGCACCCTCTCCGCCCCACCGTGATCACGGCCTCCGGAAAAATCGCGTACGGTGTACGGGCACGACATGCGCGATTCACATGGGAGTCTCCCGGAGGTGCGACCTTGAACGAGACCACGATTCCGATCCTGCCCTGCCCGGCCATCGACCCGGTTCTGGACTTCTACCAGGCCCTGGGGTTCGAGGTCACCTACCGGCAGAAGAGGCCCAACACCTACGCGGTCGTGCGGCGCGACGGGATCGAGCTGCAGTTCTTCGTCCTCAAGGGGCTTGATCCCGCCCAGTCCTACAGCACCTGCTACGTCCTCGCCCCCGACGTCGACACCCTCTACGGGGCGTTCACCGACGGACTGCGCCGCTCCCTGGGCAGGCTGCCCACCCGGGGTGTTCCCCGGATCGGCGCGCTGAAGGACATGTCATACGGCGTGCGCCAGTTCGTCATGGTCGACCCGGCGGGCAACACGATCCGCGTCGGCCGGCCGCTGGCGGCGCCCTCCCCGGCGGAGCCTCCCGGGACCCGGCTGGAGAAGGCGATCGAGACAGCCGTCCTGCTCGGCGACTCCAAGGGCGACCACCGGGCGGCGGCCAGGGTGCTGGATCACGCGTTCGCCGCCCAGGAGGCCGAGCCGGCCGTGCCGCGGGTGCGTGCCCTGATCCTCCGAGCCGACCTGGCCGTCAGGCTGGGCGAGCGGGACCAGGCGCGGCGGCTCCTGGCCGACGCCCGGCGGATACGGCTCGGCGCAGCCGGCCTCGCAACCCTCGCCGACGACCTGCGGCGGGCGGACGACCTGGACGACGACCTCCGCGAGTAGGCGCGAACGGCGGCGGGAACACGGTGGCCGTCGGCAAGGCGTGCTCCTTCCACGGCAATCGCGCCTATCCGCACCGACGGCACATCTCGGATATCTTTTTCGGTCGATGACCTTCCAGAGAAAGAGTCGGCCCTCGGCCCCTTTTTCTTTCTGCTGCCTTTCGCGTTAGGTCTGTCCCAAACCGTCCGTGTCCGGTGTTGAAAGGTGGCCTCGCCGGGGTGTGCCGCCCTGGCGCGAGAAGGTTTTCTGAGCCACGCCCATCGAGAGACGGGCCGCATCCGACGATTCAACGGAGGTGAACCCCCCTCCGGTTCCGTCGCGCATCCTCTCCGGACGCCGGGGGTTGGTGTCGCGCTCCGTGTGAGGTGTCACCCGAACGGCGTTCAACGGTGCCGGCTCGCCGCTCGGGCCAAGGTCCTCCGCCTCCGGAAGGCCGCTTTTCGGTCAGCCGTAAATTGCGGCTATGGGTCTATTTGATCTTCCGGATACGGAAGACGTATTTGCGATCTCCGTATTTCTCTTGGAGAATGAGACGTTGCGCGCCTCGCGGGTTCAATTGAGGTGTCGTGGTAAATGGGGATTCTGATATATTTCCCCCTCGGGGCGATGCTCTTTTGTGTCTATAGGGCATCTCGTGTCTTATGTGTCTGAATGGTGCTGCCGGTGACGTCATGCCCGGTCGCCAGGCCCCGACTGTCCTCTCCTGCTCTGACCTATTCCACAAACCAAGGGAAATCGCATGGGCGACACGGAACCGACGGTGCGACTGGAGGTCCTCGCGGGCGGAGACGGCCTGCGGCAGGAGCGGCTCACTCGCGAACTCCGTGACGAGCTCGCGCGGGTCAACGGCGTCACCGTGGAGTTCGCCGCCGCCCAGGCGGTTCCGGAGAGCGGGCGCAAGGGCGGAACGGCGGCCGAGATGGTCCTGTGGGTAACCGTCGCCGCGTCGGCGCGGCCCGTCTCCCAAATGTTGATCACAGTGATCAAGGAGTGGTGCGCCGTCGAGCGCCACCGTAAGGTCAGCGTCTCCGAGGGGGAACGCTCCATCGAGATCTCGGGCCGCCCGGACGCCGCTCAGGAGCGACTGGTGCGCGAATTCCTTCGCAACGGTGAGGAGTCCCCTTGAGCAGGCCCCTCCGGCGGAAAGCCCTGCTGATCGGTACGGAGACCTATCAGGACGGGCGGTTCGGGGCGTTGCCGTCCACGCGCGCCGACGTCTGGCAGTTGCGGCAGGTCATCGAGCATCGCAGCATCGGCGGATTCGCCTCGGTGCGGGGGGTCGCCGACCTCACGGCGGATGACATGCGCTTTGAGATCGCCGAGTTTCTCGAAGGCTGTGGACCTGACGAACTGGCCCTGCTGTACATCACCGGGCATGGAACCCGGCTGTCGCAGTCAAGCGGTGAGTTCTTCTTCGTGGCGGCGGACACCGACTTCGATCGGATCGCGGATACGGGCGTCGGCGCCGGGTTCGTCAACGAACGGCTGGAGGCGTGCTGGGCGCCGCAGAAGGTGGCCGTTCTCGACTGCTGCCGTAGCGGCGGCTTCGCCCTCGGCTGGCGTACCGGCGACGGAAGACCACAGAGAGCGGCCAAATCGGCGGAGCCCATTCCGCTGAACAGCCGGGGGGTCTACGTGATCGCGTCCTCCCGGGCCGGGGAGGACTCCTTCTCGGGCGCGGACACCGCCGCCGGACCCGAACCCTCCGCCTTCACCGCCCAGGTGGTCGAGGCGCTGCGCACGGGAAAGGCCGGCAGGAACAGCGCGGGCCACGTCTCCGTGGACGACCTTTTCGACTACGTCAACCGGCGCATGCGCGGCCTGGATTCCCGCCAGATCCCGGTCAAGTCCGCTCTTGCCGTCGACGATCGGATCATCCTGGCGGACTGCCCTCAGGGGGCGGCCCCGACTCTGGCCCCGTTGACCCGGAAGACAGGTGTCTCCACGCCGGGCGGACCGGGCGCCTCCGGCACCGATCCCGCCCCGAAGTCCTCCACGGCGGCGCCCGCGTGGCCGCAGCTGCTGGACTACTACCGCAAATGCGTGATCTCCGATGAGATGGACGCCCCCCTGCTGGAGGTCGCCGATCACGGCGGCTCCTACGTGTGCCTCGCCGGCGCCGAACGCTTCCTGTCCGGAGACGTGGACGACGACGGTTGTGTCCCGGTCACTCCTGAGGCCGCGTCACTGCTCGACAGGGCCACGGGTCAGGAGGCGGAGCTGTGGGCCGGATATCCGGCGGTGGTGCTCACCGGGCCGCGTGGAGGACGCCCCTGGCGGACGCCGCGCTTCGCCCCGCTGCTCATGCGCCGCGTCGAGGCGGTGCTGTCGGAGTCGGGCGCGGTGCGCCTGAAACCGTATGGACCGGTGCTGCCACATCCGCGACTGGCCCGTGATTGGCTCGGGCCGGAGGAGGCGGCCGAGCTCGCCGTCACCTACCGGCCGACCTGGCACGCCGGGCAGCACGACCGCATGGCCGTCGACCTGCGGAACCTGCTGCTCAACGAGTTCGAGCTGCCCTGTGTTCAGGAGCTCCGGCCGGACCGGCCGGCCGAGCGGATCGACGTTCACACTCCCGGCGACGGCGCGCGCAACGCCTCCGTGCTCTTTCTCCGGTCCCGCGACACGATGACGACGAAGAGGCTCCTTGAGGACTTCGCCTCCATCGTGGGCAAGGCCTCGCAGATTCCGCACACCGCGCTCGCGGCGCTGTTACCCGAGGCGGCCACCGTTCCCCGGCCGCCGGACGAGGACACCCGGGACATACGCCTGGTGACGCCTCTTCCCGCCAACGAGGCACAGCTCGCCGTGCTGCGCGCGGCACTGACCCGTCGTCTCACCGTGGCCACCGGTCCTCCCGGGACGGGTAAGAGCCAGCTGGTCGCGAACCTCGTCGCCACCGCCGCCGCGAACGGCAGGAGCGTTCTGGTCGCCTCCACCAACAACCAGGCCGTGGACGAGGTGTGGCGGCGCTGTGAGCGGCTGGTCCCCGGGAGCGTTGTCCGGACCGGCTCTCGCGGTGGTGAGAGGGACTACCGGCAGCAGGAGGCCGCCACCCTTCAGCGGCTGCTCACCACTGCGCCGCCGGTCCGCACCCCCCGCACCGCTCTGGCCGATCTGGACCTGGCCGCCGCCGTGCTCGACGCTCTGCGTGCCGAACTCGCCGCGACCGCGCGCACTGAGCGGCGGCTGCGCGAGGCGGGAGAGGACAGGGAGAGGCACGCCTCGAAGCTCCGCTGCCCCGTAACCGCGCTCGTCGAGGCCCTCGGGCCCGACGAGGAGCTCATCCGATGGGGGAGGAGAGCCGCCCGCGCCGCCCGTGCGCGCTTTTTCGGCGGATGGCGCCGTAGTCGGCTGCTGCACCGGCTCGGGCTGCCCACCGGCGCCGGCGCCGGCGATGCCGAGGCGTGCGAGGCCGTCGCGGGTTTCGCCGACGCGGAGTGCCGGTGGCGAAGGGAAGAAGGTCACGCCGAGGCGGCACGTACCGACGCAGAACTCTCCGACGCCTTCGGAGAGGCCGAGGCGGGCGTCCACGCCGCGGCGGCGGCACTGCTGGAGGGCACGGTGCGTTCCGAGGCGAGGGCCGGGCGCCAGGCGATCTCCGGGCTTCTGCAGGCGGCGGACGCCTCACGCAGTGACTGGCCCGCGGTCAAGGCCGTGCTCTCCCATGTGCGCGGCTGGGCGGTCAGTAGCCTGTCGGCACGCCGCTTCCCCCCGGATGCGGGGCTTTTCGACCTGGTGATCATCGACGAGGCCAGCCAGTGCGCGATTCCCCACGTCATCCCGCTGTTGTTCCGCGCCCGCCGCGCTCTGATCATCGGCGATGTGATGCAGCTGCCGCACATCGCCACGATCGGCCCTGAGCAGGAGGTGGCGATCCGGCGGGATGCCGGGCTCCGCGCCGACTGGCTGGAGAAGCACCGCCTGGCCTATCGGCGCCATTCGGCCTTTCACGCGGCCGAGCGTGCCGCGGGCGGGAGCATGCTGCTCGACGAGCACTACCGGTGTCATCCCGACATCGTCGCGGTCTCCAACGACCTGTTCTATGACGGCAGGCTGACCGTGCTCACCGACATGCGCGCCCGTCCGGCCGTGGGGCGTCCGGCGGTCATCTGGGTGTCGGTCGACGGCAAGGCGATGCGTCCCCGCTCGGGCGGTTCCTGGCTGAATCCGGCGGAGATCGACAAGGTGAGCGAATGCGTCGCCTACCTCCTGCGTCATCTCCCGGCCGAAGCGACCATCGGGGTGATCACCCCCTTCAAACCCCAGCGGGAGGCGCTCCGTGAGCGGCTGCCCCGTGAGGAGCGAATACGGGTGGGCACCGTGCACACCTTCCAGGGCGGCGAATGCGACGCGATGGTCTTCTCCCTCGTCGCGGCCGAGGGGATGCTTCCCGGGGCGATCGGCTGGGTCGATCGGCAACTGCACCTGTGGAACGTCGCCATGACCCGGGCCAGATCCCATCTCATCGTTGTCGGGGACTCCGAACTGTGGCGTGGGCGCGGTGGTATCGGCGAGGTGCTGTGGGCGGCCGGTACGCGGGAGGGGGAGAGAACAGCCAGCGGGGACGAACAGGATGATCTGCTGTTACGCCTCTACAAGGAACTCAAAGCCGTTCCCGGCGCCTCCGTCCAACTCGGCACGACCGTTCACGGTCACCGCGCCGACGCCCGGCTGGAGATCGGAGATCAGGTCACGGCCGTGCTCCTGGACCGGGGAGCGGAGGAGGAGGCCGACCACGCGCGACACCTGCGTCTGATGCTGCGCCGCCGGGAGTTACTGGCGCCCTTGAACGGGGAGGGGAGGGCCGTCAGGCTCCCCGCCTGGAAGCTGTACGACGTCCGTGCCGTCGGCGAGATGTTCGGCGGCGACGGTCCCTGAAGGGACTTTCGTCCGTCGGCACCACGAGGGCCGTCCTGGAGGGCCGCGCCTGATCGCGCATGTCACGATCTCCTCGTGGCGTCGCCGTCACGATGCCGCGAGCTCACCCCCTCGAATTGGATCTTCATCGAGAGTCCGGGTAGCGTGCGCGAGGCCGCCAAGCACTTTGGCACGGTCGAGAAAACCGGCGATCGGCACGCTGGAAGGACACCCACACTTGACATTCTCCCCTCCCTGAAGGGGATGGGATTCCCGCGGTCGCCCGCAGGGGTTCCTGTTTCACTGCCAGTTGCCCGCCCGAAAGGATCTTCCGTTGAGGTCTTACACCGGCTCCGCAGGCGTTTTACCTCTCCGCCAGCCCGGCGGCGAGGAAACAACCAACCACATGTCCGGGGGCTTGGTTATCGCCACCGGTGGACAGGCTACCGAACCGCGCGGCACTGTGCCGCGTTTCCTCCCGGCCTTGAAGGGCCGGGTTTCCACGCTCAAGGAGTTTCGATGAACGCCGGAAACCATCGCCCCCTGCGGATGCTCGTCACCGGAGGCGGGACCGGCGGTCACACCTACCCCGCGCTGACCGCCGTCGCGGCCGTCCGTGAGCGCGCCGCCGCCCGCGGGCTCGACCTCGACGTGCTCTGGGTGGGGACGGCGAACGGCCTGGAGGCCCGGGTCGCCGCCGAACACGGCATCCCCTTCCGAGCGATCAAAGCGGGCAAGCTCCGGCGTTCGCCCAACCTCCGAGAGGTGCTCACCAACCTCGCCGACCTGTTCCGCATCCCCGTCGGGGTCCTCCAGGCGTTCGCGATCGCCGCCCGTTACCGCCCCGACGTGGTGCTGTCCACCGGGGGGTACGTGTGCGTGCCGCTGGGAGTCGCCTCCTGGCTGCTGCGCCGCCCGCTGGTCATGCACGAGCAGATCACCACGCTCGGCCTGGCCAACCGAATCCTGGCCCGGTTCGCCGCCCGGATCGCGCTCACCCATCCGTCGTCCGCCGAGCACCTGCCCGCCTCGGCGCGGGATCGGGCCGTCGTCACCGGCAACCCCGTCCGGCCCCAGTTGCTGAACGGCAACGCCCCCTCAGGCCGGTGGCACTACAGCCTGTCGCCGGAGCTGCCCCTCGTCTACGTGACCGGCGGCGCTCAGGGGAGCCGCCAGATCAACACCATGGTCGAGGCGATCCTGCCGTCGCTGCTCACCCGGGCGCAGGTTCTCCACCAGTGCGGGGCCGACTGGATCGCCAGGTTCACCGAGGTCGCCGCCGCGCTGCCCCCCGAGTCGGCGGCGCGCTACCGGCCGGTGGCCTACGTCGGAGACGAGCTGCCCCACGTCTACGCCGCCGCCGACGTCGTCGTCTCCCGCAGCGGCGCCGGCACCGTCGCGGAGCTGACCGCGGTGGGCAGACCGTCCGTCCTCATTCCGCTTATCCCGTCCGCGGGTGACGAGCAGCGTCAGAACGCGCGCTATCTCGCCGAGGTGGGAGCGGCCCGGGCCCTTCTGGAGGCCGGCCCCTCCGCCGACCGGCTCCTGGCCGAGCTCGACGCCCTCCTCACCGACCGGCAGACCCGCGCCACCATGGCCAAGGCCGCCAGATCCCTCGGCCGCCTCGATGCCGCCGACGCCCTCGCCGAGGTGATCCTCCAGGAGGCGAAGTCCCCCTGGACTCGGCTGACCGCCCCGCCCCGGGCTCCGAAGTGATCTGACGGTTGCCGGAGCGATGCCGGTGACACCGTGTTTCATGCGTCCGGCGGGCCGCTTATGGGGTCGCCGACGGAGACAGGGGCTTTCCGGAGGAGACGGGCACCCGTGGGGTGAGGACCGGTGCGTGGTCCGTTCCTGGATCGACGACCAGGACGAACGTCTCATGCAGGTCCCGCGGCCCGCCGTCGCCTTCGGAAAGCCCCCCGGAGTCTCCGAACCAGCTCCATCTACGTCGACTCCCCGCTGAATCGCTCCCATGTGGTGTGCGGAGGTAGACGGTCAATGTCCGAACATCCTCAACGTGGTGGAAGGCTCACCATATCTCTCTGACCCTGAGGGACAGCTCTTCGAGCACCGCGTCAGGGACGGTGGGAACCTCGTAGTTGTTGGCGCGCGCTTTCTCAAGGAACTCGTCCGGCAGGCTGACGTGATATTCGGCGAGGTAGAACCAGAACGCATGTGAAAGGAAATTATGAGAGCACGAGCGGACGATCAATGGGCTTTTCGTCTTCTGACGGTGATCATGTGATCGCCGTGTGATCGTAGATGGAGTTCTCCGCACAAAATGGAGAAGTCACCGGAGGAGGGAGAGGCTCACGGGGGGCCGAGCTTTCCGGACCCGGATCACGAGAGGGCGTCGATGTGGGCCGCGATGAGGCGCAGGTCTTCCGCGGTGACCAGGCCGGCCGCGGCGAGTGCCTGGATGTGCTCCAGGAGGGAGTTTCGTACCGCGTCGTGAACTGACGCCTGAACCGTGTCGCGGGGCTGGTCGGTCGCTGCCCCATGGCGGGCCGCGGCCATCTCCTGGCCGTAGCAGGCGGCCAGAAGGTCCTCGAATTTCAAGGCGCCGCGATTCATCCGGTCCTCGATCCCCTTGAGAAGGGTGAGCACCTCCGGTCGGTAGACGCTGGCTCTCCCGGTGGAGGGGACCCTGAACTGCCCCAGAAAACCTTTGATCGTCTCCATGTCGCCTACGGCGGAGGCGATGACCACGGGTTGGAAGCGATTTTCAACCGCGAGTTGAGCCACCTGGAGCGCGACGGTCTTGAGGTGTGCCTCGTTTCTGATAAGGCGGAGGCGGATATCGCCGGCCATGCCTTCCTGAATGAAGACGGTGAAAGGCTTCATGGAACTCCGTGGGGCGTACTGGTCATGACTCTTCCCAAGCGTTGTGAATTCGCGCGGGCCGAGACGGGGAAGAGGAATGGCTTGAGAGAGGGAGGTCGTGTGGCGCCTGCGGACGAAACCCCTTGAGGGGGTGTAACGCCGATGGGAGGAGCGACGATCATACCCCATGACCGGAGTGCTTCCTGGTTGCCCGAAGAGCTCTTGGGGCGAAGGGGAAAGCGGGGCGTGGCAGGTGGGGCGGGGGATGTCTCCGGTAACGAATCGATGAAGTCCGGCAGGGTGATCAACGTTTCAATTACCCTTGGCGGAATGCGAGAGGAAAAGGATTCGCCTTCCGGCTCACTGGGAAATTCCCTTACCATCGAGAGGGGTGGAGAGCCTGAGAATGTCGAGGGAGAGACATGCTCGGGTGTACGGTCGACGGGCGCGCAGACGACATGGAATGTGAACGTCGCAGGCCGGGGGACCTTCCCCGTCTGGTCGCGGTCATGGCATACCGGTGAACGCGACATCGTTCTCGGCAGGGGCGAAGTGGTTCCGTCCGTTCCGGCGGCGCTTTCCGCTTTGTTCGGCAAGAGAAGGGCAGGCCTCGAACGTCACATGGTTCACAAGAAAACGTATATGACGGTCTGCCTTGTGCTGCCTGACGACCAGAACTGGCCGCGGCGCAGGAAATGCACGTTGGAGGAGCTGGAGCGTGTGTGCGGCGCCGATGTCGTGGGCTCCGTCTACGATCACGGCGTACTGGACATCGCCACAAAGGGAGAACTTCTCGGAGAGACGGGAAGAAACCGGACGGAGCTGTGCGGGATCCTCGACCCCGCGTCCGAGTCGGCTCCCGTGGCGCTTTACGTGGCGACACGGGTGGTGCCCACCCTGAGAAAGGTGGGCTGGCTCTGATCCGGTTCACCGGCCACTGAAACTTGGAGCGTTCCGAGACAGTCCGCCCCGGGAGGGGCCGGTGCCCCCGGCACGGGGCATGCGGGGGCGCCGGGGTTCTTTTCGGGAAAGAGCGGGTGAACGACGGTTCTCCCGCACTAGGACGCGCTCCGGCCGGTTTTCTCCGGGAAAGGGTGAGGGAACGGCCCTCTCCCGAACGGTTACGGCTCCAGGTGGAGGCGGATCGAGTGGCGGCCGGGGTCGAGCGGGGGAGGGCAGGTCAGGCGGATGCCCGAGCGGGTGGGGAGGGCGAAGGCCACGGCCTTGGCGGGGGCGCCCGTGCCGAAGGTCGTCGTCGGATAGGCCCGGCAGTGCCCCCGGGAGAGTTCGCGGACCAGCAGCAGGCCCCGGCCGTTCTCGGCGAGCGGGTCCAGCGGGGGATGGGCACGCGGCAGGTCCAGAAGGGCGGGGATCCACCCCAGATCGGGGTAGCCGTCGACGAGCTCACACCAGACGGGGACGCCGTCCAGGCTGAAGACGCGGATCTCGTACGGCGGGCGGGCGTGCCACTCGCCGTTGGCGGCCAGTTCGGCCACGATGGTCTCGGTGTCGGCGATGTCGTCGCCCCGCACGCCCTCGGCCAGGAGCACCTCGCGCACGACGGCGCGGGCGCGGCGGGAGACCGATCCGGCCGCCAGGACCCTGACCAGCAGATGGACCTCGCCCTGGGATTTCGCCGGGCCGGGTAAGGCGCCGCCGTGCGCGCTCGCGGCCGGTGACCGGCCCGGGGCGCCGGTCTCGGCGCCCGTCCTCCAGGCGGAGCCGGCCGGGTGTCCGGCGCTGAGGCCGAAGGGGTCGGCGGGGCCGTGGGGGGATAGCCGCATGCGCTTACTCCGTCGCTTTCGGTGACTGTGTCTGGCAGGAGACATCGCCGCGCGCGGGGCGGGCAAGGGGCGCGGGTGAGCGTTGCCGCACGTCACGGGGGCGCCGGAGGCGGGTGATCGCCGCCCGCCGCCATGGTGATCGCCGTGCCGCCTGGTCGTTTCCTGGTCGTTCCCCCCGGTGGGTGGAGTGGCGCGAGGAATCCATCGACAATCGTGTTCTGTCGGTGACGTTACGTGTCGGAGGTGGCTCGTGGGGGAGACGGAGCAGGGTGCGGGGCGGCCGGAGCTGGCGCGGGCCCGCAAGCGGCTGGGGCTGAGCCAGGACGCGATCGCGGAGGCGCTGTGGGTGTCGTCCACGACGTGGAGCCGGTGGGAGCGCGGGCGGCAGGAGATCCGCCCGGTCTACCGGGCGCGGATGGCCGAGGTGTTCGGGGTGGACGCGGCCGAGGTCGAGCGCTGGGTCGAGGGAGGGGCGCCGGTCGATAGGAAAGCCTGGCTGCTGCCGGACTTCAGCGACCTCGATCCCGAGGTTATCGTCGAGACGGCGGGACGACTGTGGAGGTGCGACGTGGATCCGGAGCGGCGCCAGATGCTGGCCGCGCTGCCGTTCGTGCCGGCGGCGCTGGGAGGGTGGCTGGCGGCGTGGAGTTACGGCGCCCCGGTCGGCTCGGTGGCGCGGGAGGGGGCGGGGACGGCCGTCGGGCTCTCCGATGTCCGCCGCGTGGTCGAGGCCCGGCAGGCGTTCGCGCAGATGGACCTTCAGTTCGGGGCGGGGCTGGTGCGCCCGGCCGTGGTCGACTACCTCAACGGCACGGTCGCGCCGCTGCTGCGGGGCCGCTACGACGACCGGGTTGGGGCCGAGCTGATGACGGCGGCGGCGGGGATGACCGAGATGGCGGGCTGGACCGCCTTCGACCTGGAGCGTCACGGGCAGGCCCAGCACTACTTCGGCCAGGCGCTCGCCCTGGCCAAGGCCGGGAACGATCCGCTGATGGGCACCTATGTGCTGTCGGCCATGATGGAGCAGACGCTTTACCTGAAGCAGACAGCACAGGCGCTCTGGCTGGCCAAGGCCGCCGCCGACACCGCCCGCCGGGCCGAGGCGCCGCCCCGGGTCATGACGATGGTGCTGGTCGGCGAGGCGCGGGCGACGGCCGTCCGGGCCAGACCGGCCGAGACCGGTGACCGGCACAGCGCCCGGCAGGTCGAGCGGCTGCTCGTCGAGGCCGAGCGGGCGTACGCCCAGGGGACCACCGACCGTGATCCGGCCTGGGTCGGCTGGCACGACGAGGCGCAGCTGACCGCCCGGATGAGCAGGTGCTGGAGGCTGCTCGGCGAGCACCGGCGGGCGGTCGACTGCGCGGAGTCCGCGGTGCGGGAGCTCTCGGCGACGCAGCGTTTCCGGTCGGCCCAGCTCAACCGGATGAACGTCGCCGAGGCGTATCTCGGCATGGGCGAGGTGGATCAGGCCGTCGACGCCGCGCGGGCCGCCGTCCCCATGGCCAGGTCCCTGACCTCCGCCCGCTCCGTCCAGCGCCTCAGGAAGTTCTCCGCCGGGCTGGAGCCGTACGGCACGAGCGTCCAGGTCAGAGAGTTCCGCGCCCACCTGAACGGCGAACTCGTCTCCTGACCCGGCGCCGCCCGATATGAGGCGTGAGGTCTTGTCGTGATCAGCCCCTCTCCTCCCACGACAGACGTCTGGATCATGGAAAATGTCGGTGGGCGTGGTTAAGGTCTCGATCCTTAGGTGAAGTCTCGCGTCACTGATCCCGGAAGTCCTGCTGAGCCATAGGATTCGAGGTCGCGGGCGTGCCGAGGGCGCGGGGCGCGAGACACACGCACAGGAGCGAGGGGCACCACATATGGAGCAGGTCGGCCTGGACATCGGCGAGCCCGACGAGGCCACGTCATCCCCGGAGAGCACGGTGGATTCGCTCGCCGAGGATGAGACCATCGACTTCATCTCCGGCAAGCCGATCAAGCTGAGGGGCAGCGAGCCCGTCCGGCAGCGGATCGCTCGCGTGCTCTTCCACGAGTACGGCATCTCGGTCGATGACATGGCACGGGATTTCCCGATCCCGGTCCAGGCCGACGGCAAGCGCAGGGTCACCAAGAAGGCCGACATCGCCGTGTTCGCGCACGGCGCCCCGAAGACCCTGGCCAACCTGCGCCGCGTCGTGGTGTGCAAGCCCGAGCCCAAGCCCGGCAGGACGGTCACGAAGATCCGCATGTTCAGCCAGGCCCAGGAGGACCTGGAGGAGCTGGAGACCCTGCTCGGCACCGAGAGCACGCCGCTCGCCCAGTACGGCATGTGGACCAACGGCCTCGACTTCTTCTTCCTCTACAAGGAGTCGACCCGGTTCGGCGCCAAGTTCGAGCCCCGGGCCGACTGGCCGGTCGCCGACGAGAGCGTGGGCAGCGGCACCGTCGCCTCGGTCGCCCGGCTCCGGCGAGGCGAGGCCGGCATGCTCAAGACGGCGTTCCGCCGGTGCCACAACTACATCCACGGCAATGAGGGCCTGCCCAAGGACGCCGCCTTCTGGCAGTTCCTCTACCTGCTCTTCACCAAGATGCACGACGAGCGCATGAGCCGTAAGCACCGCCGGGCCCCCGAGTTCTACGCGCTTCCCGGCGAGCCCTTCAACGAGGACGGCCGCAAGGCCATCGAGGCCAGGGTTCTCGCGCTGTTCCACGAGGTGAAGAAGGAATATCCGCTGTTCGGCGCCCGCGACGAGATCACCTTGTCGCCCCGGGCTCTCGCCTTCATCGTCGGCGAGCTCGCGCCGTACGACCTGACCGGCACGGACATGGACGTCAAGGGCATCGCCTACCAGGAACTCGTCGGCACCAACCTGCGGGGTGACCGGGGACAGTACTTCACGCCGAGGAGCGCGGTCGCGCTCATGGTGGAGATGCTCGACCCCAAGGAAGGCGAAAGGGTGCTGGACCCGGCCTGCGGGACCGGTGGCTTCCTCCGCGAGACCCTGTGGCACCGGCTCAACGAGTGGCGTGCCGAGGAGAAGACCCTCGGCCTTCCCGACACCGAGGAACAGCTGGTCGACCATCAGGACCGGCTCGCCGCCTACGCGGAGAAATACCTGTTCGCCGCCGACTTCGACCCGTTCCTGGTCCGTGCCACGAGCATGAGCATCATGACCCTCACCGGTGGTGAGGGAAACATCTACAACATGGACTCACTCGCCTTTCCCGGAGGCCATCTTCCCGGCCTCGCGGAGGCGAGGAAACGGATCCCGCTCGGCAGCGTTGACGTGCTGCTGGCGAACCCCCCCTTCGGGACCGACATCAAGATCGAAGATAAGGATGTCCTGAGCCACTACCGGGACGGGGTCGCCCAGTCATGGTCACGAGACCGGGAGACCGGCCTCGTGGGGGCGAGCGACAGGGACGTTCCGGCGATGGCTCCCGAGCAATTGTTCATCCAGCGAGCGGTCCAGTGGGTGAAACCCGGTGGGCGGATCGGCATCGTCCTGCCCAACGGCATCCTGTCCAACCCCGGCCCCACCGACGAGGCCATCCGCCGGTGGATCCTGGAGAACTGCTGGGTGCTCGCCAGCGTGGAGCTGCCCGTCGAGACGTTCGTCGCGGACGCCAACGTCAACATCCTCACCACCCTGCTCTTCCTGAAGAAGAAGACCGAGCAGGAGAAGATGGCCGCCACCATGGGCGCGCAGCAGGACTATCCGGTCTTCATGGCCATCGCGGAGAAGGTGGGCGTCGACCGCCGTAACAATCCGGTCTACAAGCGTCACCCGGACGGCGAGATCATCCTGGAGGATCAGGAGGAGGTCGAGCGCATCCGCATCAACGGAGAGAACGTCATCCGGACGCTCGTCCGGAAGCGGAAGGCGATCGACAACGACCTCCCCGAGATCGCCAAGGCGTACAGGCGGTTCCGCGAGAGGCACCCGGAGCCCGGAGTCACCAGATGATCACCCGGATCGAGGCGTACGGCTACCGCTGTTTTCCCCGGCTCAGCATCGACCTCGACCGCTATCACGTGCTGGCCGGAGCCAACGGGGCGGGGAAGACGACGCTGCTCGACATCCCCGCCCTGCTCGGAGACCTGGTCCGCCAGCAGCGGATCGCCGCGGCCTTCCTGGAACGGCAGGGCTCCGGCGCCCCGGCCAGGGCGAACAGCCTTGTCGAGCTTCTCCACAAGGGCGAGGGCGACACGATCGCGTTCGCGATCGAGGCCCGGCTTCCCGGTGATGTCGTGGAGGTTCTGGCCGACACGACCTTCGCGGAGCTCACCCAGCGCATCCCCACTCACCTACGCTACGAGCTGCGGCTTGAGGTCGGCCCGCGCACACTCAACGTCGCCGACGAGTACCTCTTCCTCTACTCCGATCAGGGCGCGCGACCTCGGGCCGGTGAGTTTCCGCAGGGAATGACCGTGAGCGGCACGACCCTGCGGCACGCCGAGTGGCAGCCGGTCATCCTGCGGGAGGGACGGTCCCCGACCCGCTTCGTGCACGAGACGACGACGCAGGAGAGCGACCTGCCGCCGCTGCGCGTCCCGCCGGGGCAGCTCGCGCTGGGCACCGTCCCCGCCGATCCCACCCTGTTCCCGGCGGCGCTCTGGTTCGCCCAGCTCCTGCGGGAAGGCGTGGTCTTCTTCGGCCCCGACTGGGATCTGCTCCGCCGACCGGCCCCGCCGGGAGACGCCCCGCGCCTGCTGCCCTCCGGGGTGAACACGCCGTGGCTCGCCTTTGATCTCCATAAGAGGGACCCGGACCGGTTCGCCTCATGGGTCGACCACGTCCGCACCGCCCTCCCGCAGATCGCCGGCATCGAGGTGATCGAGCGCGAGGAGGACCACCACGCCTACTTCGCCGTCGAATACGCCGGCGGCTATCGCGTCACCTCCTCCGGTCTGTCCGAAGGAACCCTGCGCATCCTCGTGCTGACATTGCTCCCCTATCTGGACGGTGAGATGCTGCCCGCGCTCCTGGTCACCGAGGAGCCGGAGAACGGCATCCATCCCCGTGCCATCGAGACCGTCGTACAGTCGCTCAGCTCGCTCTACGACTCGCAGGTCTGGGTCTCCACCCACTCGCCGATCGTGCTCGCGCACACCGATCTCAGCGATGTGCTGGCCGCTCGCCTCGACGATGCCGGCGGGGTGGAGGTCATCCCCGGTGACCGGCACCCCCGGCTCCGCGACTGGCAGGGCTCGCTCGACATCGGCACGCTGTTCGCCGCCGGGGTGCTCTCATGACCAAGCGGGATGTCGTCTTTCTGGTCGCCGACACCGGGATGGAGCAGATGCTCCGGGGCTTCCTCGGGCGCCCGAGGGTCCACCGGAGCCTGCGCTGCGGGCCGTTCGGGTTCGACCCCCGAGAGGACGTCTTCGTCGCCCCCACCAAGGATCCCGGGGTGTACGGCACGGCGCGCGAGCTTCTGCGCCCTTTCGAGAGGCTTCATCGGCGCGCGGTCGTGATGCTGGACGCGGACTGGGACGGCAGTCCCGGCGCGAAGGCCATCCACCACCACATCGGGCGATGTCTGGACGGCGCCTGGGAGCATTACGCCGTCGTGGTGATCGACCCGGAGCTGGAGGCCTGGGTCTGGCAGGACAACCCGAACGTCGCAGAGGCGCTCAAATGCAGCACCGACTTCCGGAAGAACCTTGCCGACAGCGGCCACTGGCCGCACGATCACCTCAAGCCGCCGGACCCGAAGTCGGCCCTCGATCATCTGAGACGCCGCCACAGGGCCGACGGATCCAACGCCGCCTTCCGCCGCCTCGCCGAGAAGATCTCGGTACGGCACTGCCAAGACCCCGCCTTCAACCACCTGTGTGAGCACCTGCGCGCCTGGTTTCCGGAGAACTCGTGAAGCTTGCCGACCTCGACAACCCCGTCCGCGCCAGCTGGCTCGCCGACCAGAGCTTCCGCCTCGACCCGGGCCCGTACGTCTCGGACTCTTATGCGGCACACATGCTGCTGAAACGGATGCCGCGCACAGAACCTCTCGGAGAGGTGACCGAGCGAATTTTCCATGCGGGACGGGTTACGAGGAGTTGGACCACCGACCCCGAACACGGTGTTCCCTTTCTCTCTAGTGCGGATATCTTTCAGGCTGATCTGTCGTCACTTTCAATGATTACTCGGAGGTCGTTCCGGGGAAATCCAAAGCTCCCGCTTGAGCCCGGGTGGACTCTGATCACCCGCTCGGGGATGACGGCGGGGCGGGTCACCTACGCCCGCCTCGATATGCAGGGGTATGCATGTAGCGAGGACGTACTACGAGTGGTCCCCGATCGGGATAAGATCCCCGCCGGATATCTTTCCACCTTCCTGGCCAGCCCTTTTGGTATACCAATGATCAAGGGGGGGATTTACGGCACGAGCGTCAAGCACATCGAGCCCTCGCATATCGCGGATCTTCCCGTCCCCCGCGTCGAGGCTGACATCGAACAGCGGATCGACTCCCTGATCCGGGAGGCGATGATGCTGCGGGCGCGCTTCCAGGCCGGGGTCGTCGACGCCACCCACGACCTCTTCAAGAGCGCCGGCCTCTCCGAGCTCATCAACTTCAACTGGCACGACCAGCCCCGTGACGTGGACTTCTCCGTCTCCGGCCTCACCTCCACATCGCTGCGCGCGCTCAACTTCTCACCGCGAGCGCGGCGCGTCATCGACGTTCTCCGCTCCGTCCCCCACCGCACTCTCGGCGAGATCTGCGCTGGTGGCTATCTGGATTCGGGGGCTCGGTTTAAGCGGATTGAAGGCGATCGTGACCACGGTGGTGTGAAGCTGGTTGGTCAGCGGCAAGGCTTCTGGCTTCGCCCGGAGGGGCGATGGATTAATCCGCGGCACGCTCCGCCCGGAATCTTTGCCGCTGACGAGTCTGTGTTGATTGCAGCTCAAGGAACCCTTGGTGACAGTGAGGTGTTCTGTAGGCCCATATTTGTGACCGGTGAATGGCTTAAAAACGTCTACACGCAGCACTTTCTTCGAGTTGTCTCTGGGGAGCTGGAGTTTCCCGGAGCCTATCTTTTTGCTTTTCTTCGATCAGAGGTCGCCTTCCGGGTCCTCCGTTCGATGAGTGTCGGCGGTAAACAGCAGGACCTTCATACGGAGCTGCGCCAGCAGGTTCCCGTGCCGGAATGCACTCCCGAGGATCGGGAGCGGATCGCGGAGACGGTGAGACAGGCATATCGGTGGCGGGACGAGGCCGATATGAAGGAAGATCAGGCTCTTGCTCTGCTCGACCAGGCGATAAGAGAGGCGGCGCGGTAGCCCATGGCTCAGATCGTCGGTGGCGGCCCCCCGGTCAACGACGCGGAGCGCATGGCGATCGCGCACCTGCGCGATCACGCACCCGGCGACTGGCTCGTGCTGCACAACATCGAGATCCCCGTCCACGGCGGTAAATACGAGGTCGACCTCATCGTGGTGACCGGCCACTCGGTCTGCCTGATCGACGTGAAGGGCACCCGGGGACGGATCGAGGTGGCCAACCGCAGATGGTATCCCTCGCGGCGGGCGCCGTTCGGCTCGCCGGTGGCCAAACTGCGGGGGCACGCCCGTGCGCTCAAGGGGCAGCTCGAACGGGAACGGCCCGCGCTGAGCCGTGTCTATGTGGACTCGCTCGTGGTCCTCACCGCGGACGACGCCCGGCTGGTCGACCCCGACGACCGCCCCGACGCGGAGGCCAACGACGTCACCACCCTTTCCGGGCTCGTCCAGACCCTGAGCGATGTCTCTCGTGTGCGGGCCGGGCTGACCCGGGACGCGCGGCCGTACCACCGGGACATCGTCGAGGCGCTTGAGGGGACCGTGCGCAGGCCGACGGGACCGCAGCGGTTCGGCAACTGGGTCGTGCGGGAGAGGCTCGGCGGCACCGACGAGGTGACCGAGTATCGTGCCGTCAACGCCACCGTGACCTCCTCCGAGACCGTGCTGCTCCGTGTTTACCGCGCCGACCCGTTCCAGCCGGAGGAGATCCGCGCCGCGGAACGGGTCGCCATCGCCAACGCCTACGAGGTTCTGGCGAAGATGCCCGCGAGCGAGCACATCGTCGGACGGCGTGACTTCTTCGCCGGGGAGGATGAGAGCCAGTTCGTGCTGGTCATGGACGACGTGCACGGGCAGGCGTTGCATCTGAGGTTGAACGACCCCCGGCAGCCGCTCGGCGCCGACGCCAGGCTCAGGGTGATCCGCGACATGCTGCGCGGACTGGCGCACGCCCACAGGTTCAGGGTGATCCACCGGGCGCTGTCCCCGACCGCCGTGCTGGTGACCGGGGGAGGGAAGGCTCTCCTGACCGGGTTCGATTATGCCCGGCCCGAGGATCCGCGCCCTCACACCGTCGTCCAGCGGCTCGCCGACGCGCTCGACCCCGCCTACGTGGCGCCCGAGTGCCAGTCGCGGGCCCAGGCGATGAGCCGTGCCTCGGACGTCTACGCGGCCGGGGTGATCGCCTTCCAGCTCCTCACCGGGGAGTTGCCGTTCGCCACGACGGCGGATCAGTTCGAAAAGGGCGGTGTCCTTCCCGCGCACGTGATGACCTCCGCGGGTGTGCCGGAGGACGTGGCCGAGCTGCTGCGGCGGATGTGCGCGCCGGCCCCTTCGGCCCGCCCGTCCTCGGCCGAGGCCCTCGATCTGCTCCGGCGCGCGATGGGGGGTGACGGCGGACGTGAGGGGAGCGGTGGAGGCACGGGAGGATCCGTGCGGGGGACGACCGGGGAGGAGAGGCCCGATCATCGGAATCTCCCCGAGGGATACCAGCTCACCCGGACGCACACCGTGCGTCGCAAGCTGGGGGCGGGCACCTTCGGCGTGGTCTACCAGGTCTACGACAACCTGGCGTCCACGGACCGGGTCGTCAAGCTCGTGCTCAAGGACCGTGAGTCGCTGACCGAGCGGCTCAAGCAGGAATACCACGTTCTGCGGGGGCTGTCGCATCCCAACGTGGTCAAGGTGGAGCACGCCGACTACCTGGGCAGCACCGACATTCCCTACCTCGTCTTCGAGTATGTCGACGGGCAGGACGTCCACGAACTGATCAAGGGAAGACCACTGGGCCCGGCGGACGCCGTCAAGCTCGCTGTCGACGTCGCCGAGGGTCTTGTCTACCTGCACGGCAACGGGATCTACCACTGCGACATCAAGCCGAGGAACCTGCTGCGGACCGACGCCGGTTGCAAGATCATTGACTTCAACGTCTCGGTCACCGCCGACTCCAGCCTGTCCAAGGCCGGCGGCACCGGAAAATACGCGCCGCCGGACACCGGGGCGGGGTCGCACACGGTGGCCGACCTGGCCGATCGTGATGTGTACGGCCTCGGTCTGACCCTGTACGAGCTGGTCACCGGTACGTGGCCGTTCGCCCATCCTCATCGCGCGTTCGGCGAGGAGCCGATCGATCCCGCCACGCTGCCCGGTCTCGGTGATCTGTCCGACGCCCTGGTCACGGCCCTGACGAAGGCGATCGCCCCGCTCCGAGGTGACCGATACGCCGCCGCCACCGACTTCCTCGCCGCGCTGAAGGCGATTGGAGAGGAGGTGCGCAAACGAAGGCCGGCGCCGATCCCCGAACCGTCTCCGAAAGGCCAGTCGGAGAACGGCAACCCGTTCGTGACGCATCTGCAGACCCTCTACAGCCAGAGCACCGTCAGCAACGCGGGTACCCGCGGCCAGGACCCGTTCAAGCTCTACGTGCCGACGGCGCTCGACGAGCGTCTGATCCCGGATGTCCTCAACGGCCGCTACACCCTTGTGGTGATCAGTGGAAACGCGGGAGACGGCAAGACCGCGTTCCTGGAGCACCTGATCACCCGTGCGGAGAGGCGCGGGGCCGAGCCTGGGGAGCCGAGAGAGAATGGTGCGGACGTCAGGCTGCCCGGCGGGCGGTGGCTGCGCACCAACCACGACGGCAGCCAGGACGAGGGCGACAAGGCCAACGACGACGTCCTGCTCGATTTCTTCGCGCCGTTCGCCGGGACCGTTCCCGTCGCGGACTCCGGCGAGACGCGTCTCATCGCGATCAACGAGGGGCGCCTGATCGACTTTCTCGCCACGCACGAGGAGCGGTTCGGCTGGCTGGCCACGGCCGTCCGCGTCGGCCTCGGTGGAGAACAGGCGCCCGGCGGCGTGGCCGTGGTCAACCTCAACCGGCGCAGCGTGGTCGCCGGAGACGACGAGTCGATCTTCGATCGGGTGCTGCGCCGGATGACCCACGAACGTTTCTGGGAGGCCTGCGACTCGTGCGAGCTGGCGAAGGTCTGCTACGCCCCGCACAACGCGCGGACCTTCGCCCACTCCAGCGCCGGCGCCAAGGTGACCAGACGGCTGAGAGATCTTTACACGCTGGCACACCTGCGCGGCCACCTGCACACGACCCTGCGGGACCTCCGGTCGGGCCTGGCGTTCATGCTCACCTCGGGCCGCAGCTGCGAGCAGATCCGCGAGCTCTACCGGGACGGCGGCGCCGAGGCGATCCTGGACGGCTTCTACTTCAACAGCTGGGCGGGCACCCCGGGGACCAGGGACAGGTTGCTCGCCTTCCTGCGGGAGGTGGACGTCGCCACCGTGCCCGACCCCGTGCTCGACCGTCAGATCGACTACGTCGGTCCCGACGCGGGCCAGGCGGTGATGACCGTCGACCAGCGCGGAGACTACGACGTGCGGCTGCTGGGCAAGCTCTTCGCGCGGCTTCCCCGCAGTGCCGCGCCGTCGCCCCAGCAGATCGCCGCGCACCTCGGATATGTGGCCTCGGCACGTCGGCGGTTCTACTTCGAATGCGTCGACGACAGGCGCTCACGGCGGCTGCTGCCGTACCGCTCGGCCGAGAGGCTCCTGGAGGTGCTGAGCCGTCCGGAGCTGATCGCCGGGCACCTGCCGGAGATCGTCAAGGCGATCAACCGGGGGGAGGGGCTGCCGGACCCCGGGCCGCTGGGAGACGTTCTGGCGCTGCGGATCCGCCAGGTTCCGGGCGGGACCATCCGCAGCCATCGCCTCTTCCCGCTGGCGGCGCTGTCGTTGACGACCACGGCGAACACGCCCTCGCCCTACCTTGAGGAGCAACCGGACGCGCTGGTGCTGAGCTACCAGGGGGAGGCGGGACCCCGGGCGCGGCTGCGTATCCGGCTTGACCTCTACGAGCTGCTGTCCCGGCTACGGGACGGCTATCTTCCCGGGGTCGCCGAGCGGCAGGGACTCTATCTCGGCTTGACGATCTTCAAGAACGAGCTGTCCGCGGCGCCGTACCAGGAGGTGCTGCTCACCACGGGAGGAAGAGACCTGTACCGGATCCGGCGTGATCCCAGCGGCCGGCTCCTCATGCGGCCTCTCACCGAGGGGAGCGAGCGGTGACCCTTCACAAGGGCGACAGGGAGTTCCGGCACCCCGGCGTGACCCATGTCGACTACAAGCAGGTGGAGATGGACCGGGTGCTGACGGCGTTCCTCCCGCGTCTGTGGTGGGGAGGATCACCGAGCGTCCTGGCGAGATCCGCGGATCTCTCCGTCGACGACTTCGTCACCACCGTGCACGAACATCCCACGCTGTTCGACGGCTTCGAGCGGGATGTCACTCGCCGGTGGTTGGAGACCCATCTTCTGGACCTCGTCAATCGCGGCAAGCCCAACCAGATGGTCGCGGGCCTGCGGCCCCTGCACGGGTTCACCTATCGGTTCCGCAACTCCCGCCGTTCCCGGCCGTCCGGCGTTGACGAGCAGCTCTACGCGATGATCCAGCACGCCTCCGACGGTAAGGGCATCCATGCCCTCCGGTATTTGAAGACCTTCTTCTTCGCGGGGGTCGACGCGAACACCGAGACGCCCAAGCTCGGGGCGGAGATCGATGTGGAGACCCAGGCCCTGATCAACCTGTCCGAAGCGGTCAGGAAGGACATCACCGATCGAGCCGCCGGGACGAAGGACCGCAAGTCCTACCCGCCGCTGTGTCCTCGCGCGTCCGATCTGCTGGTGGACGACGTCGTCCGGCTGCTCTTCCACCAGCACCTGATCCCCCGATCCGTGCTGGTCGACTACCTGAAGATCCTTTTCGCCTTCCACCTGGCCCTCTACCACCTGCAGATCATGAAACTGCTCCCCGCGCGGGTGAAGGGAGAGCAGCCGAGTCCGGGCGGCGGGTTCTTCCTCGACGTTGCGGGGATCCCCGGCACGCCCGCCGCCCGGCTCGCCGAGCGCAGCGCGTCGGTGTGGTACGGGCGCATCCCCGAGTTCGTGCGCGCCACCTTCTGCGTGAAGAAGCTCGACGACTTCGCGCAGAACCTGGTCAAGCTCACCAAGCTCGGCAAACCCTCGAACGGGGCCTTCACGGTGGAGGATCTGGTGACGCTTCTCGGCCCCGCCTACTCCGGCGAGCGTGCCCAGTTCGCCGGCGCCAGGCTGAACCGGGTGCTGGAGAGCTCCCGGACCGCGGAGGAGGAGCTCGACTCCACCGTCACCCGGATCCTGGAGCTGGAGCTCGACCCGTTCACCACGTACATCGACGTCATCACGGCCTTCCGGGTCCGATTCCACCGTCAGTACGTCACCGAGTGCCTTGACTCGCTTCTGCTCAAGAACCGCCCAGGGGCGATGATCGCCCAGCCGCGCAGAGGGGAGAGGCGCTTCGTCATGGACAGCCGCCTGCTGGAGGTCCTCCTGCAGATCGCGCTGCTCCGGCCCGGTGGATCCCAGGGGTTCCACACCGCTTCCCTGCGGGTGGACGAGTTCTTGGCGACCCTGCGAGACCGCTATGGGCTCCACATCGATCGCCTTCCCTCGGGCGATGGCTTCGGGCAGGCGGGCATCACCGATCAGGGGGCGCTCCGAGAGAACGTGCGGGCTTTCACCGCACGCCTCCGCGAGATCGGGTTCTACTCCGACATGTCGGACGCCTATCTCACCCAGACCATCACCCCACGTTACGTCGTACCGGCCTGACAGGATCACGATGAGCGCAGGACTACGCGAACTGCTTGACCAGGACCTCGACGAAGCGCTGGAGCGGGTGCTCGCCCCCCGGTTGTCCTCCCTGCTGGAGGCGCGCGAGCCGGGGCACTGCGCCCGTGTCACCGATATCGGCCCGGCCCTCGCCGAGCGGCTCTGCCGCAGGGTACGCACCGCCGTGAGCAACGACGCCCAGGTACATGTTCTCGGCGGTCCGCCGGATGTCTCCCCGGACGTGGCGGTCAGCAGCACCAAGCTGATCGAGCTGCGCAACCCGGCCGGCGACCGGCAACGGCCGCCGTTGCTGGTCTTCGTCCCTCCCGGCACCCGGGCCAGCGCCGAAGACTCCTTCGGCGTGGCGACCTTCGAAGAGGTCGTGCTCGGTGACGTCTATTCCAGCCTGGCTGGGCGGCTGCTCGCCGAGCTTCCCGAGAATCTGCGCCGCGGTGTGGACGATCTCTTCGACGTCCTGGCCGAGGAGCACTGGCCGTACGGTGACTCGCAGGCCTGGGCCCGCTATCTCCTCACGGTCCAGCTCAACGAGTTCGACCCGCCCGCGGCCGGGGCGGCCGTCTTCGAGCTGGGTTTGGTGCCCGATTTCGAGCTCTTCACCGACCCCCCGCAGATCCGTACCCGTGCTGTCCGTAACCTCCAGCAGATGCGGGTACTGTCTCGCGCGGAGCGGCCGGAGCGGCAGCGCGTCATCGAGCTGAACCTGACCGACCCCCCGTTCCGCGCACGCCTCGCCGAATTCGTGGTCCAGACGGGCTTGGAGAGCCCGAGGGCCTGGACACGCCGGATCGTGGTCGACCGCGCCAACTGGAAACTCGCCTTTCAGAACTGGCCGCTACGCGAGGAACGCCCTGTCGAGGCCCTGCGCATCACCGTCGGTGACCTTGACCTTCCTCGTGCGGGTGACAGACCCGAGCATGCGGGCAGTCCCGTCCTGGCCAACTTCACCGGGCAACTGTTCCTCCCCGCCGGTAAGCAGGGATTGGCGCAGCTTCCCGTCACGTTCGAGGTCACCCCGGACCCTCGCCGCGTCGCCGGCCTGACCGGGTTCACCGTCCAACTGGTGTCGGAGGAGGCCGGACCAACCGGTGTGGCGGTAACGGTCCGAGTCGGCAAGACCGCCAAAACCGCCTACAAGGCGATTCTGAAGAAGCTACGCGGTGCCGACCTGGAGCAGGGCTGGCACTACATCCGGGTTCTTCCGCAGGACGACGAGGGCATTCCCCTGCCGGTGGTGCCTTCCCGCGACGGCGTGCACGATCTCAACGAAAGTGACCGATTCCTCGTTCTCACCGACGACGAGATAGACGAGGCTCCGCCCCAGCAGCGCGTCACGAGGGAGATCGGCCTCACCCATGCCCTGCGGCGTCTGGAGTTCAAGGCCCTGGAGGAGGGCAGGGACTGGCGAGACGTGGTGTGCCGTAAGGTCACCTGGAAGAGCGAGCACGGTCCCGGACACCATGTCGTCCAGGCCGCGTTCGGGGCTCACGCCCAGATCGAGATTCCACTCGCCCCCACGCTCTCCGAGCTGGAACGGCGGATTCTCGCCAGCCCCGACCGCCTCGGGCGGCTGTGCCTGCCCATCCACACCGATCAGCCGGGGGCCGTCACCCGCGAGGAACCCACGTGGTCCGGCGCTGGAGGTGACGCGTTCGACGCCTTCGTCCAGGCACGCCGGGCGGTCTTCGGGGCGATCGGCGGTACGGAGGCGATGGTCGTCGAGGGCTGCGACCTGGCCGGTGTCCGCGTTTTCGCGCAAGCCTACGCCGAGGCGTACGGCGAACTGCTGACTCAGTACCTTCATCGCACCGAACGGGCCGATGAGAATCAGGTCGCGGGTCTGCTGCGTGAGCTTACGGCGATGCTGCAGGTCGACTGCGTCACCGTGGACTACACCGATCCGCGTGGCGCGAGAAGTGAGCTCACCCTCGTCGCGCCGACACACCCGCTCCGCCTGCTCTGGCTCGTCACCTGGGCGGAGCTGGGGCATCGATGGCTCGCCGACGCCGCTGAGAACGGAGCCGCGGTGATCGCCGCCGCAGGGCGGTCGCTGGCCGGGATGGCCCCGCTCGGTTTCCCCCTCGTCGTGCCTCGATCCGGCGGCAGGCTCGCCATCGCCGGCAGCGATCTCAACCCCTATTGGGGTGTCTGCCTTCCCACCGACATCGAAGATCCGCAAGGGGTGCTCGCAACCCTCGCCACTGCGCTCCGCCTGCCGGAACGCTGGACGAGCGACAGGTCGATTTCCGGAAAGCGGCTCGCGGACCGGGTCGAGCGATACCTGCGCCTTCATCCCTACGTCGCCACGTTGGTGATCAGCGTGGTCAACGCGGGCCGGGCCGAGCAGGTCGCGGACATGCTTGTCGAACTCCAGCGCCGCAAGGGGTTGAAGGAGATCACCTATGACGTCCGGCTCTTCGCCGGAGATCCCGAGGCCCCCGGCAACGGAGAGGCTCTGGCCCAGCTGCTACAGGGCGAGTGGAGCTCGGCCGCGGACGCGGAGCCGTTCCACACGCGTGCGGCCTCGGGGATCATTCCCAAACTGTCGGTGGCCGTACGTCCCATGGGTGAGTTCCGTTCCGCCGACGGCGAGCACTTCGCCCACATCACCCTTCTCTTCGACGCGTTCAGCGGTGAGCGGTTCGACGCCGTTCCCGAAGAGAATCATGGGTTCGCCCAGGTCCACGGACTCCAGCAGGACATGGTCGTCACCTACGTCGAAGACGAGGATCTCGTCGCCTGGCACAAGCAGCCCCGCCATGGCCGGGCCCATCCGATCAGGGGGGCCGAAGAGCTCTCCGATCTTCTCTCCTCCCTGCCCTCAACGATCTCGGCCGCCGCTTCGGCCGTGACCACGGGCCAGGTGGGAACACGTCTCACGCCGAGGATCACTCTCAGCCTCGACGTGGAGGACGGCACCCTTCTCCATCAGGCTCACCGATCCAGCGACTGGGTGATCACTGCCGACAGGACGTTGGGGGTGGAGTATTTCGACAGTCCGGGAAGCGAACGGCGCCCCGACTACATCATCGACTTCGACGCCGACGGTGCCGAGGGGCTGGGCCATCACATAGTGATCAGCTCTCGGTCGGCCGACGAGCTGAGATCCCTGCTCTCCCCGGTGATCGCACAGCATGGCTTCCAGATACACTCCCGGCACACCGCCACCTTCTTCGACCAGTTGCGCCTGCTGTCCGGACGTCTGGCGTTCAAACTCGCCTCCGCTGTTCCCACCCAGCGCACCGAGGTTCTCGGCCTGGCGCTGGCTCGTCTCTACCTTGACTACCAGGGGGTTCTGGCCGATCAGATCCTCGTCCCGCTTGACGCGCATCTGGAGTTGTACCGCGAGGCCCGTAAACGCGCCGACGAGGTGGGGGAGGCCGTCGGGCTCCAACGCACCGATCTGGCCCTGTTCGGCCTCGACGCCCGGCGGCGCACGATCACCTGCCGACTGGTCGAGGTCAAGTGTTACAGCTCGCTGGGCAATCTGTCCGCCTACCAAGAGCTCAAAGACCGCATGACGGTTCAGCTGGACCAGAGCGCGAAGGTCCTGGGTGAGCACTTCGATCCGAACCGCACCCAACCCGACCGCCCGGACCGAGTGGTACGGAACGCCGATCTGGCCGCTCTGCTGCGCCTCTACCTCGGCCGAGCCGTTCGCTATCAGACCATGCGGGCGGACGCCGCCGACGAGGCCGGGTGGCTGCTGGCACAGCTCGATCGTGGTTACCGGCTGGAGTTCACCCGGACCGGACTCGTCTTCGATCTCGGTGGGAAGGGCATATCGAGCGAATCCGAGGGAGGTATCGAGTTCCATCGGATCGGACGCGAGCTCGCCGAGGAACTCATCGAGGCCATCCCCACGGATGCGATCCTGAGCGCTGGACGGACCGCCGCGAGTCTCACCTCGGAGTCCCTGGAGCGGCTCGACCTCACCCTCCCGAGGCTCGCGGACGCCGCCTTCCGGGCTCCGGCCCGTCCGCATGAGGTGCCCGAAGAGGAGAACGCCGCTGAAGGCATCGATGATGAGCCCGAAGAACAGGGGCGGGTGCCGGTGGAGGTATCCGTACCTCCGGCGGAATCCCCCATCCCCCAGCCCGAGATTCCCGAGAGGGAGGAGCCGGCCCGGCCCGGGCCGGTGCTCAAGGAAGCCGGAACGGCCCAGTCTTCTCCCACAGGTTCGAGTTCGCCTCCCGATGTCTACCTGGGGTCGGCCAAGCCGTCGCCGCAGTATGGGATCCTCGGCGAGGTCGCGGGACGACGCATCGCGCTCGACCTCAACGAGACCCATACGATCAGCTTGTTCGGGGTGCAGGGCGGCGGCAAGAGCTACACGCTCGGCACGATCATCGAGGCCGCCTCGTTGCCGGCACCTCCTGTCAACGAGCTGCCGAGTCCACTGGCCACGATCGTCTTCCACTACAGCCCGACGCTGGACTACGCGCCGGAGTTCACCAGCATGGTCGGGCCGAACGATGACGCGGCTCAGATCGAGACGCTACGTCAGCGCTACGGCGTCGAACCTGCGGCGTTGACCGATGTGGTGATGCTGGTCCCCGAGGATCAACTGGAGCGGCGGCGCACCGAGTATCCGAACATTCACGTTCTTCCGCTGAAGTTCGGCTCCGGCGAACTGCGCGCCGAGCATTGGCGCTTCCTCATGGGAGCGATCGGTAACCAGTCCACCTACATCCGCCAACTTCAGCGGATCATGAAGGCGAACCGTAAGGACCTGAGGCTGGAGGTCATCCGTGAGGGGGTCGAGCAGTCCGCGCTCTCGGACAATCTCAAGCAGCTCGCCCTGGAGCGGCTCAAGCTGGCCGCTGAATACATTGATGACAGTGCGCGGGTGAAACAACTAGTCCGGCCCGGACGAATGATCATTGTTGACCTGCGGGACGAGTTCATCGAGAAGGATGAGGCCCTCGGTCTTTTCGTGGTTCTCATGCAGTTGTTCGCCGAGGCCCAGGGCGAGGACAGGCGATTCAACAAGCTGGTTGTGTTCGATGAGGCTCATAAATACATCGAGAGCCCCGACCTGGTGGCGGGTCTGGTGGAGAGCGTCCGTGAGATGCGGCACAAGGGAATGACCGTTCTGGTCGCCAGCCAGGACCCGCCCTCCGTCCCGATCTCGTTGATCGAGCTCTCCAATCATGTGATCCTTCACAAGTTCACATCGCCCGCCTGGCTCAGGCATCTGCAGAAGGCGAATGCCTCGCTGGTCGAACTGACTTCTTCCAAGATGGCGAACCTGACACCGGGGGAGGCGTATATATGGTCCAGCAAGGCGACCGACGCCGCGTTCACCCGAGGCGCGGTCAAGGTGCGACTGCGCCCGCGGGTCACACGTCATGGTGGAGGGACCAAGACCGCGGTCGACTGACCGGATGAGGCCTTTCCTTTCCGGAGATCTCCGTCAAAGAGATTCTCCTCGTCCGCGTGGAGCGCGCGGGGGGCTTTGGCGGAGGTCAGCGGCGGTAGACCTGGTCGCCGCCGACGAAGGTCATCGCGACCCTGGTCCGCCAGATGTCGGAGGCGGGCTCGGCGAACGGGTCGCGGTCGAGCACCACCAGGTCGGCGCGGTTGCCGGGGGTGATGGTTCCGGCCTCGTCGTCGTGGTTGATCCAGGCGGAGCCTGCGGTGTAGGCGGTCAGCGCGACGGCCAGGTCCAGGCTCTGGCCGGGCAGGAACGGGGTCTGCGCCGTGGGGTAGCCCGCGTGGACCGAGCCGCCCGGTTCGGTGCGGTTGACCGCCACGTGCATGCCCTGGATCGGGTCGGCGTCGGAGACCGGCCAGTCGCTGCCCGCGCAGAACCGGGTACCGGCGTTTCGCAGGTCGGCGAACGGATACTGCCAGCGCGAGCGCTCCTCGCCCAGGAACGGGATCGCCAGCTCGTCCATCTGGGCATTGTGGGTGGCCCAGAGCGGCTGCAGGTTGGCGGTCACGCCGAGGGCGGCGAAGCGCGGCACGTCGGACGGCTCGACGATCTGCAGGTGCGCGATGTGGTGCCGGTTGGCCGGATCGGTCCCCTCGAAGCTGTTCAGCGCCTCCCGGACCGCGCGCTCGCCGATCGCGTGGAAGTGCACCTGGAAGCCGTGCCGGTCCAGCTCGGCGACACACTCCCTCAGCAGCGCGGGTTCCACATACGACAGTCCGGTGCCGCCGCAGCGGCAGTAGGGCTCGATCACCGCGGCGGTGAAGTTCTCGGGGATGCCATCCTGCATGATCTTCACCGAGGTGGCGCGGAACCGGTCAAGCCCCTCGGCCGACCGGCGGCGCTCCACGAGATCGGGGATCTGCTCGGCGCCGCGCGTGCGGTCCCACCAGAGCGCGCCCACGACCCGCGCCTTCAGCGTTCCCCCGGCCGCCGCCGCGAGGTAGGTGGGCAGCTGGTCCGCGGAGCCCGCGTAGGAGCCGACGATGGCGTCCTGCCAGCCGGTGATCCCCAGCGAGAACAGGTGGCTCTGGGCCTCGGCCAGCGCGTCGGCCAGGTCCCGCGCCGTGGGGCGCGGGGGGAGCAGGCCCACCAGGTCCATCGCGCCCTCGTGCAGCACGCCACTCGGCGTGCCGTCGGCGTCGCGCTCGATCCGGCCGTCGCCGGGGTCGGGGGTGTCGCGGGTGATCCCGGCCAGCTCCAGCGCCCGGCTGTTCACCCAGGCGGCGTGGTGGTCGCGCTGGATGAGGTAGGCGGGCCGGTCGAGGAAGTCGAGCTGCGCGCGGTGGGGGAGACCGCCGGGGAAGGCCGCCATGTCCCAGCCTCCGCCGTCGATCCATCCGCGACCGGGGTGGGAGTCCGCGTAGGCGGCGATCCGCCCCAGATACTCCGGCAGGCCGTAGACCTCCGACAGGTCGCACCTGGCCCGCTCCAGCCCGGCCTGCACCGGATGGAGGTGGGCGTCGACGACGCCCGGGATCAGCAGGCCGCCGTCGAGGTCCACGGTCTCGTGGCCGGGGGCCGCCCGCCGTACGACGTCGGACTCCACGCCCACGGCGGCGATCCGGCCGCCGCGGACCAGCACCGCCTCGGCGAAGACGCCGGCGGACAGGAACGCCCGCCCGCCCCGGAACAGGATGTCGCTCATCCGGCCACCGCCGGAACGCCGGTCGCGCGGGACGTCTCGTGGACCGTTGGTGCGCCACGCCGGCCGCCGGGTGACACGGCCGCCGGTTCGACTGCCGGTTCGGGCACGGAGACGTCGGGGGGCTGGGTCATGGCTCTCCTCTGGGGTCGGGGACGCGAGGCGGGTGGCTCAACGCCCGGTGATGGAGTCGGCGACGCGCGCCAGGACGGAGGTCCGGCCCAGGCCGGCCTTCTCCCTGGCGTCGGCGCGGCGGTAGAGGTCGTACATGGCGTGCACGCCGATCCACCGCAGCGGCTCCACCTCCCAGCCTCGCACCTTGCGGCCCACCCACGGCAGCGAGGTCAGCTCGGTCTCCTCGCGCAGGATCAGATCGCTCAGGGTCCGGCCGGCCAGGTTGGTGGTCGTCACCCCGTGGCCGGTGTAGCCGCCGGCCCAGCCGACGCCGGTGGCGTGGTCGACGTGCACGGTGGCGCACCAGTCGCGGGGCACGCCGAGCACCCCGGACCAGGCGTGCGCCACCCTGGACCCCCCGACCGCGGGGAACATGCCGGTCAGCAGCTCCCACAGCGCCTCGATCGTCCACGCGTGGGTGTGGCCCCGGTCGTCCACCCGGGAGCCGTACAGGTAGGGCTTGCCGCGCCCGCCGAACGCGATCCGGCCGTCGGCGGTGCGCTGGGCGTACATGTAGTAGTGCGCCATGTCGCCGAGCAGCTCGCGGCCCTCCCAGCCGATCGCGTCCCACAGGCCGCCCAGCGGCTCGGTGACGATCATTGAGCTGTTCATCGGCAGCCAGGCCCGGTGGTACTGTCTCAGCCCCGCGGTGAAGCCCTCGGTGGCCCGGATGACGTAGTCGGCGCGGACCGTGCCGCAGGGCGTGCGGGCCTCGCGCGGGGCGATCTCGGTGACGGGGGTGCGCTCGAAGATCTCCACGCCGAGATCCCGTACGGCCCGGGCCAGACCGCGGACCAGTTTGGCCGGTTGGATCCGGGCGCAGTGCGGGCTCCAGATCGCGCTGACCGCGCCGTCCACCCGCAGGCGTCCCTCCCGCTCGGCGGGGTCGAGCAGCCGGATGTCCTCTTCGGTCCAGCCCCAGCGGCGCTCGTGGGCGAGCAGCCGGTGCAACCGCCGGTCCTGGGCGGTGTTGACGGCGACCGTGGTGACGCCGCCCTTGACGATGTCGGCGTCGATTCCCTCGGCCTCGGCGACGGTCACCACCTCGTCGATCGTCTCGAACATCACCCGCTGCAGCCGCTTGGCCGCGTCCACGCCGTGCGTTCCCGCGTAGCGCTCCGGGGTGCCCGCGAGCTCGCCCACCAGCCAGCCGCCGTTGCGCCCGGAGGCGCCGTAGCCGGCGAACTCCTTCTCCAGCACCACCACCCGCAGACCGGGGTCGGCCTTCTTCAGATAGTAGGCGGTCCACAGGCCGGTGTATCCGGCGCCGACGATCGCCACGTCGGCGTCACGGTCGCCACTGAGGGGTTCGCCCGCCGCCGGGAGGCCGAGGGAGCGGTACCAGAAGGAGACGTCTCCGTTGACGAAATCCCCAGCCAGGGGGACACGCATGTTCATGACCCCTCATCCTGCTATATCCGTTAATTAGAGCGCACCTCGCAACGGAAATCGTTGTGCAATCGCATTGCCGGTGATCTTCTTCAATGTAACGGCGACCTCATCCGCGCGTAGCGGCCCCGTATCAGCCGCCCGGGGCCGCGGCGGGGCCCCGCGAGTCCGGATCCGCCGTACCCGGATCCGCCGTACCCGGATTCACTGTGTCCGGGCCCGCTGTGTCCGGATTCACTGTGTCCGGATGCGCCGGGCCCGGGTCCGCGGCCGCGTCCGGTGGCGCGCCCAGGGCGTCCAGCCGGCGCTCGATCCGGTCCAGGCTCTCCTGGATGCGGTCCAGCCTCACCAGGGACGTCGCCCCCGCCGGGTAGGACTCGTCCATGGCCGGGAAGCGGTCGGAGCCGCGCCGCCCGAGCAGCGTGACCACCTGCGCGCGTACGGCTTCCGGCCGCGCGCCTCGTTTGACGAGCACCTGGGTCGCGACCCCCTGGCCCTCCCGGATCAGGCCGAGCAGGATGTGCTCGGTGCCGATGTAGGTGTGGTGCAGGTTGAGCGCCTCCCGCAGGGACAGCTCCAGCACCTTCTTGGCCCGCGGGGTGAACGGGATGTGGCCTGCCGGTGCCTTGTCTCCCCGGCCGATGATCTCCTCGACGTCGGTGCGCGCCTGCTCGCCGCCGACGCCGAAGGTCCGCAGGACGCGGCCTGCGATGCCGTCCTCCTCGCCGGTCAGGCCGAGCAGAAGATGTTCGGTGCCGATGTAGGTGTGGTTGAGCCGCCGCGCCTCCTCCTGGGCCAGGACCACGACGCGGCGGGCAGGGTCGGTGAAGCGCTCGAACACGGGGGCCTCCATGAGGGGTGTCGAGGTGCTTGAACCCACTATGCGACAGGTTGCTGGGTAAGGGGGAGGGATATTCGATATGGAATCCCGTTAAGCCCGCAACACCCTCAACGCCCTACTCGGAAAGCCCGGTGAACGGGGCCGCTGTTCACCGGGCTTTTCGGAAAACGGGGGATCAGGGCGAGGAGATGCGGCTCAGCGCGGGGGGGATCTTGGAGGCGGCGGCCTTGTCCAGCAGGAACAGCGTCCGCTGGCGGCCTCGGGCGCCCGCCGCCGGGACCTGCATCGGCCCGGAGCCCGACAGGGCCAGCCGTACGGCCCCGGCCTTCTCCTCCCCGGCGGCGATCACCCACACCTCGCGCGCGTTCTGGATGATCGGCAGCGTCAGGGTGATCCGGGTGGGCGGCGGCTTGGGGGCGCCGTGTACCGCGGCCACCGGGCGCGTGTCGTAGAGCGCCGGCATGCCGGGGAAGAGCGACGCCACGTGGCCGTCCGGGCCCATGCCGAGCATCAGGACGTCGAACGAGGGGGCCGGGCTGTGGTCCTCGGGGCGTGAGGCCCGGCGGAGCTCCTCGGCGTAGGCGTCGGCCGACTCCTCGGCGGTCATGCCCGAGTCGGGGCCGCGCATCGCGTGGACGCGGGCGGGATCCACCTCGACGTGGTCGAGCAGGGCACCGCGGGCACCGGTCTCGTTGCGTTCGGGGTGGCCGGAGGGCAGGAAGCGCTCATCCCCCCACCAGATGTCCAGGTTCCGCCAGTCGACCGCGTCGCGGGCGGGGCTGGCGGCGACCTCGGCCAGGGTGGCGACGCCGACGCCGCCGCCGGTCAGCACCAGCGAGGCCGAGCCCTTGCCCGACTGGGCGTCGACGGCTCGGGTGATCACCCTGGCGGCGGCGGCCTTGGCGAGCACGTCGGCGTCGCGGTGGACGATCACAGTGGGAACGCTCACGGGGCCTCTCTCTCAACGGTCGTGCGATGAGTTCTCGGACGAGTCCGGCGACGGGCGGAGCGCCCCGCGGCGGACCGCGGGGCGTCTGGCACGGGTCAGGCCCTGTGGGTCCTGGAGATCCGCCGGATCGCCGCCTCGTAGATCTCGTCGGGGTCCAGGCGGCGCAGTTCCTCCGAGAGGAGCTCCGACATCGGGCGCCGGGTCAGTGCCACCCGGCGGTCCGGCTGGCCGGGGCGCGACAGCGTGGCCAGATGGGCGTCGGTGCGGGTGATGGAGACGTCGCCGTCGACGGTGGACAGTTTGACGGCGGTCAGGCCGGGACCGGCGGACTCGACGACCTTTATCGGGGCGCCGAGGCGCTCGCCCAGCCAGGCCGCCAGCAGCAGGGCACTGGCGTGACCCGGCACGGCCTCCACCACGCCCCTTCTGACCTTGCCCGCCGGCTGGTCGAACGCGGCGGCCAGCAGGCTCCGCCACGACGTCAGCCGGGTCCAGGCCAGGTCGGTGTCGCCGGGCACGTAGCCGCGGATCCGGCTGGTGATCGCCTTCACCGAGTCGGCCGCCGAGCGCGCGTCGACGATGCGGCGCTGGGCGAGCATGCCGACGGAGTCCGCGGCGGGCCTGTCCGGGCAGTCGCCCGGCCACCAGACCACCACCGGGGTGTCGGTGAGCAGCAGCGGACTGATCACCGAGTCGGCGTGCTCGGTGAGCCGGCCGTACAGGCGGAGCAGGATCACCTCGCCCGGGGTGGACTCGCCGAACCGGATCTCGGCGTCGAGGCGGTTCGGCTCCTGCGGGTCGCGCGGGATGACGACGAGGATCCGGGAGGGATGCTCCCTGGCCGCCTCGGTCGCCGCCCGGACCGCGTCGTACTGGTTGCTCTCGTCGGAGACGATCACCAGGGTCAGCACCATGCCGACCGCCGGGGTGCCCATCTGGTGCCGGAGCTGGGTGAGCTGGGAGGAGATCTTCGACGCGTTCGTGCCGGTGAGCATGAAGCTCGTCATCTAAAGCCTCCTCCAGGCGCGTCCGTCGCGGTCCATCATCTCGTCGGCCGAGACCGGGCCCCAGGTGCCCGCCGGATACTCCTCCGGTGGGCCCTGGGTGGCCCAGAACTCCTCGATCGGGTCGAGGATCTTCCATGACAGCTCGACCTCGCGCTGGTGCGGGAAGAGCGGTGGGTCACCGATCAGCACGTCCAGCAGCAGCCGCTCGTAGGCCTCCGGGGAGGACTCCATGAACGACTCGCCGTAGGCGAAGTCCATCGAGACGTTCCTGACCTCCATCGCGGTGCCGGGCACCTTGGAGCCGAAGAGCACGGTGATCCCCTCGTCCGGCTGGACCCGGATGACCAGGGCGTTCTGTCCCAGTATTTCGGTGTCGTCCTTGCTGAACGGCAGGTGTGGCGCGCGCTGGAACATCACGGCGACCTCGGTCACCCGGCGGCTCAGCCGTTTGCCGGTGCGGAGGTAGAACGGGACCCCCGCCCAGCGCCGGTTGGCGATCTCCAGCTTGACGGCGGCGTAGGTCTCGGTGGTGGAGTCCGGTGAGATGCCGTCCTCCTGGGTGTAGCCGATGACCGGCTCGCCGCCCTGCCAGCCCTGTCCGTAGCGGCCGCGGGCGGTGGAGAGCTCCAGGTCCGCCGGCAGCTGCACCGCCTTGAGGACCTTCTCCTTCTCCCGGCGCAGCGAGTTGGCCTCGAAGGAGGTGGGGTCCTCCATGGCCACCAGCGCCAGCAGCTGGAGCAGGTGGTTCTGGATCACGTCGCGGGCCGCGCCGATGCCGTCGTAGTATCCCGCCCGCCCGCCGATGCCGATGTCCTCGGCCATCGTGATCTGGACGTGGTCGACGTAGCTCCGGTTCCAGATCGGTTCGAACAGGTTGTTGGCGAACCGCAGCGCCAGGATGTTCTGGACGGTCTCCTTGCCCAGATAGTGGTCGATGCGGAAGACCGAGCTCTCCGGGAAGACCGCGCTGGTGATCGCGTTAAGCTCCTGGGCGCTCTTCAGGTCGCGCCCGAAGGGCTTCTCGATCACCACCCGGCGCCAGGAGCCCTCGGGGCCGCCCGACAGGTTGGTCCGCTTGAGCTGCTCGACCACGACCGGGAAGAACTTCGGCGGCACCGACAGGTAGAAGCAGTAGTTGCCGCCGGTGCCCCGGTTCTGGTCGATCTCCTTGAGCATGGCGGCCAGCGCGTCGAACGCGCCGTCGTCGGTGAACTCGCCCGGACAGAAGAAGATGCCCTCCGACAGCTGCTTCCAGACCTCCTCGCGAAACGGCGTCCGCGCGTACTCCTTGACGGCGTCATGGGTGACCTGCGCGAAATCCTGGTCCTGCCAGTCGCGGCGGGCGAAGCCGACCAGGGAGAACCCCGGGGGCAGCAGCCCCCGGTTGGCCAGGTCGTAGATCGCCGGCAACAGCTTCTTGCGGGCCAGGTCGCCCGTCACGCCGAACAGCACCAGCACGCACGGCCCCGCCACACGCGGCAGCCGCTTGTCCCGCGGATCGCGCAGCGGGTTGGCGGCCACCACCTCCTCGGTGGTGGCCGCGGTCGCGACGGCCGAGGCCGCCGCCGCCGACTCGTCGGCGCGCGTCCCGTCGCCGCTCCGGTGCCCGTCACGCCCGCCTTCGGGGTGAGGGTCCACGGTGTGCGTCTCGGATCGCTGATCGCTCATTCAGACCTCCCGCGCGGCCTCAAGCAGACGTGTGACCCCGGCGACCCGATCGGTCAGGTGCAGTCGTACGGTGGGACGTCCCCGCCCGGCCAGCGCGTCCTGGTCTCCCAGGGCCTGCGCCAGCTGGAGCCGGCCCAGGGTGTACGGCTTGCCCGGCACCTCGACGTCGTCCTCGACCGCTCCCGTGATCAGCAGGAACACGCCGTTCTGTGGACCGCCCTTGTGATATTGACCGGTGGAGTGCAGGAACCGCGGGCCCCATCCGAAGGTGACCGGCCGGTCGGTCCGCGCCGCGAGCTCCGCGCGCAGCGTGGCCGGGTCGGCCGCCCTCCAGGCCTCGGTCATCTGCTCGAACGACGCCCCCTCAAGGTCAGGGCCGGGGACGTCGAACGCCGCGTCCCGGTCGAGATAGGCCATGACCGCGAGGTAGCCGCGCGAGGGGACGGACTCCAGCAGCCGGGTGAGGACCTCCGACAGGTCCTTGGGGGCCCGGCCGCCACCCGGCTCGCCGTACACCTCGACCGGGCCGTCGACCAGGATCGGCGTGCCGGTGGGCAGCTCCTCCACGGCCAGCAGCCTGGCGGTGTTCTCCTTGGACTCGGCCACGTTCGGCTGGTTGAAGGGGTCGATGCCGAGCACCCGCCCCGCGACCGCGGTGGCGTACTCCCACACGAGGAACTGCCCGCCCAGCGGGCCGCCGACGGTCAGCGCGCCGTCGGAGTCGATCCCGGCGACCAGTTCGTCGCCGGCGTCGCCGGGGTCGGCGCCGACGACCGGCAGGATGCCCTTGCCGTCCTTGCCGGTGGACTCGGCGATCAGCTGCTCGATCCAGTCGGGCAGGCCGTTGATCTCCGAGAGGCCGTCCTCCAGGATGAGCTTGTCGCGCCCGGAGAGCGCGGCGGCGCCCAGGGCGGCGCCCAGCTCCAGGCCCGGGTTGCCCTCGGCCCGTGCCAGCAGGGGCCGTACGGCGGCGGCGTCGTCGAGCAGCCTCTCCACGTCGGCTCCGGCCAGCGCGCTGGGCACCAGGCCGAACGCCGACAGGGCGCTGTAGCGGCCGCCCACACCGGGGTCGGCCAGGATCACCGGGTAGCCGGCCTCGGCCGCCAGCCGTTCCAGCGGGGAGCCGGGGTCGGTGACCACGACGATCCGGCCGGCCGGGTCGATCCCCGCGTCGCGGAACGCCTTCTCATAGATCCGCCGGTGACTGTCGGTCTCCACCGTGCCGCCGCTCTTGCTGGCGACCACCAGGATCGTGCGGTCCAGCCGGTCGTCCAGCGCCCGGCGCACCTGGGCGGGGTCGGTGGTGTCGAGCACGGTCAGCGGGACGTCGGCGGTGGCGGTGATGACCTCGGGGGCGAGCGAGGAGCCGCCCATGCCCGCCAGGACCACGTGGTCCAGTCCCTCGGCCCGTGCCCGCTCCACCAGCCTCCCGATCTCCGGCAGCAGCTCCCTGCTGGTCAGCGGGAGGGTGAGCCAGCCGAGGCGGATCGCGGCCTCGGGCTCGGCCTCCGGGCCCCACAGGGTGGGGTCGCCGCCTGCCAGGGCCTCGGGAACCCCCTCGGAGGCGAGCCGCGCGGCCGTCTCCGCGGCCTGCCCGGCGGTTCCCTCCTCGCCGAACGTCACGGACACCGACATGCGGTTCACGCCTTCCGTAGCTCGGAGGAGACGGTGGCCAGCAGTTCGTTCCAGGAGGCCTCGAACTTCTGCACGCCCTCCTCCTCCAGGACCCGCACCACGTCGTCGTAGTCGATGCCGGCCTCCTTGAGGGCGGCCATGGTGTTCCAGGCCTCCTCGTAGCGGGGCCGGACGGTGTCGCCGGTGAGGCGGCCGTGGTCGGCTGTGGCGTCGAGGGTCTTCTCCGGCATCGTGTTGACCGTGCCGGCCGTGACCAGTTCGTCCACGTAGAGGGTGTCGGGGTAGCTCGGGTCCTTGGTGCCGGTGGAGGCCCACAGCGGGCGCTGCGGGCGGGCTCCGGCCGCGCTCAGCGCCTGCCAGCGCGGGGAGTCGACCATGTCCTCGTAGGCGGCGAAGGCGAGGCGGGCGTTGGCGATCGCGGCCTTGCCCTTGAGCGCCACGGCCTCGGGGGTGCCGATCTCGTCCAGCCGCCTGTCGATCTCGGTGTCCACCCGGCTGACGAAGAAGGAGGCCACCGACTCGATGCCGGCCAGGTTCAGCCCGGCGGCCCTCGCCCGCTCCAGGCCCGTCAGCCAGGCGTCCATCACGGCGCGGTAGCGCTCCAGGGAGAAGATCAGTGTGACGTTGACGCTGATGCCCTCGGAGATCGCCTGGGTGATCGCGGACAGGCCCTCGACCGTGGCGGGGATCTTGATGAACAGGTTGGGCCGGTCGACCATCCACCACAGCGCGCGCGCCTCGGCGACGGTTTTGTCGGTGCTCCCGGCCAGACGCGGGTCCACCTCGATCGAGACCCGGCCGTCCACGCCGCCGGTGGCCTCGTAGACCGGTCTGAGCACGTCGGCGGCCCAGCGGATGTCGTAGGTGGTGATGGCGCGCACCGCCTCCTCGACCCCCACCTGGCGCACGGCCAGGTCGTGGAGCTGCGCCTGGTAGGCGTCGCCCTTGCTCAGCGCCGAGGCGAAGATGGTCGGGTTGGAGGTCACGCCGACCACGTGCCTGCCGCGGATCAGCGTCTCCAGGTTTCCACTGCGCAGGCGCTCCCGGCTGATGTCGTCCAGCCATATGGAGACGCCCTGACTGGAAAGACTTTTCAGGATCTCACTCATGATCAGTTTCCCGTCGTCTCGCCCTTGTCGGCCCCGGTCCGGGCGAGGCTCGCCCTGGCGGCGGTGGCCACCCGCTCGGCGGTGAGGCCGAACTGGTCGAAAAGGGTCTGGTAAGGGGCTGAGGCACCGAAGTGTTCCAGGCTTACGACCTCCCCGTCATCTCCTACGAACTCCCGCCAGCCCAGTGCGATTCCCGCCTCCACGGCGACCCGCGCTCGGACCGCGGAGGGCAGCACCGTCTGCCGGTAGGCGGTGTCCTGGGCGTGGAACCACTCCACGCACGGCATCGACACGACCCGGGTCGGGATGCCCTCCTCCTCCAGCAGGCGGCGGGCCTCGACGGCCAGCTGAACCTCGGAGCCGGTGCCGATCAGGATGACCTCGGGCTGCCCGGTGGAGGCGTCCCGCAGGACGTAGGCGCCGCGGGCGACCTTCGCCGCGTCCCCCGTGCCCTCGTAGACCGGGACGTTCTGCCGGGTCAGCGCCAGCGCGGCCGGGCGGTCGGTGTGCTCAAGCACGGTCCGCCACGCGGCGGCCGTCTCGTTGGCGTCGGCCGGGCGCACCACGTCCAGGCCCGGGATGGCGCGCAGCGCCCACAGGTGCTCGACCGGCTGGTGGGTCGGGCCGTCCTCGCCCAGGCCGATGGAGTCGTGGGTCCACACGTAGGTGACCGGCAGCCTCATCAGCGCCGCGAGCCGTACGGCGGGGCGCATGTAGTCGCTGAAGACCAGGAACGTGCCGCCGTAGGGGCGGGTGCCGTTGTGCAGTGCGATGCCGTTGAGTATGGCGCCCATGCCGTGCTCGCGGATGCCGAAGTGCAGAGTTCGGCCGTAGCGGTTCCCGGGGAACTCCTTGGTCTGGTACTCCTCGGGGATGAAGGACGGCTCGCCCTTCATCGTGGTGTTGTTGGACTCGGCCAGGTCGGCCGAGCCGCCCCACAGCTCGGGCAGCACGGGCGCCAGGCTGTTGAGCACCTCGCCGGAGGCCTTGCGGGTGGCCATGGAGGAGCCCGGCTCGAAGGCCGGCAGCGCCTCGGTCCAGCCGGGCGGCAGGAGCCGGACGGAGATGCGGTCGAACTCCGCGGCGCGCTCGGGGTTGGCGGCGCGCCAGCTCGCGAAGGCCTTGTCCCACTCGGCGCGGGCGGCGCGCGAGCGCTCCACGACGCCGCGGGCGTGCTCCAGCACCTCGGCGGGGACGTCGAAGGTCTTGGCCGGGTCCTGGCCCATGGCCACCTTGGTGGCGGCCACCTCGTCGGCGCCCAGGGCCGAGCCGTGGATCTTGCCGGTGTTCTGCTTGTTCGGCGCGGGCCAGCCGATGACGGTGCGCAGGCGGATGAACGAGGGCCTGCCGGTCTCGGCGCGGGCGGCCTCCATGGCCTGGTGCAGCGCCTCGACGTCCTCGGCGTACTCACCGTCGCGGGTCCAGTCGACGGTCTGGACGTGCCAGCCGTACGCCTCGTAGCGCTTGGTGATGTCCTCGCTCAGCGCGATCTGGGTGTCGTCCTCGATCGAGATGTGGTTGCTGTCGAAGACGACGACCAGGTTGCCCAGCCTCTGGTGGCCGGCCAGGGCGCTGACCTCGTGGCTGATGCCCTCCTCGATGTCGCCCTCGGAGGCGATGCACCAGATCGTGTGGTCGAAGGGGCTGGTGCCCTGGGCGGCCTCGGGGTCGAACAGCCCGCGCTCGCGGCGGGCGGCCATGGCCATGCCGACCGCGTTGCCGAGGCCCTGCCCGAGCGGGCCGGTGGTGGTCTCGACACCGGCGGTGTGGCCGTGCTCGGGGTGCCCGGGTGTCAGGCTGTCCCACTGGCGCAGGCTCTTCAGGTCGTCCAGCGACAGGCCGTACCCCGACAGGAAGAGCTGGATGTAGAGGGTCAGGCTGGTGTGCCCGGCCGAAAGGACGAACCTATCCCGGCCCACCCACGAGGGGTCGGACGGGTCGTGGCGCAACATTCGCTGAAAAAGCAGATAGGCGGCCGGCGCCAGGCTCATCGCGGTGCCGGGGTGACCCGACCCCGCCTTCTCTACCGCGTCCATTGCCAGTGCCCGCACGGCGTCGACCGCCCGACGGTCGAGGTCGCTCCATTCGAGGGCTGGCACGAGTTCGCTGCTCAAGTGCTCGATCTCCGGATCTAGTCGTGTGATGGTGGCGCCGGTTTGGCTTTTCCCGCCCACACCGGACCCTAACGGTTCGGCCTCGCTACCGTTGCGTAGGCCGGCAGGGGGCGAGTCCGCAGGAGTCACAAACAGCCCGGACACAACCCCTGAAAGGGTCATGCCACATCGCTTTCTCACCCCATGCGGGAACCGGCCACCCCAGCAACTAGAGTTGGGTCCTCAAGGCTGGGCCGGTGCCCGCATCACGGATCCGCTCTAATCAGAGGTTACGCGTTGACCCCGCACGTGCTGGAAGCGCCTTAATGGTGCTGACCGACAAGCAATCGACGGCCCTGTCCGAGACGGGTACGGCGGACATCGCCACTCCGCGCTCGTTCGGCGACGTCGTGAAGGCATACGTCGCCCTCACCAAGCCGCGGATCATCGAACTGCTGCTGATCACCACGCTGCCGGTGATGTTCCTGGCCGCCCGTGGCCTGCCCCCGCTGGGGATCGCCGTCTGCACCCTGGTGTTCGGCACCCTCTCGGCGGGCAGCGCGAACGCGCTGAACTGCTACATCGACCGCGACATCGACGCCGCGATGCGCCGTACCCGGCGCCGCCCGCTGGCCCGCGACCAGGTCCCGCCGGCCAACGCGCTGATCTTCGGCGTGCTCCTCGGGGTGCTGTCGACCCTTGGGCTCGGGCTGACCGTGAACTGGCTCGCCGCCTGGCTGTCACTGGCCGCGAACCTCTTCTACGTGCTCGTCTACTCGATGATCCTGAAGCGGCGGACCTCGCAGAACGTGGTCTGGGGCGGCATCGCGGGCTGCATGCCGGTGCTGATCGGCTGGGCCGGCGTCACCGGGAGTCTCGCCTGGGCGCCGGTGGTGCTCTTCGGGGTGGTGTTCTTCTGGACGCCGCCGCACACCTGGACTCTCGCCATGCGCTACCGGGACGACTACGCGGCGGCGAAGATCCCCATGCTCCCGGTGGTGGCCACCGAGCGCCGTGTGGTGCTGGAGAGCATCGTCTACACCTGGGCCACCGTGCTCTGCTCGCTGCTGCTCTGGCCGGTCGCCGGGACCACGCTGCTCTATCCGGCCGTGGCCCTCGTCCTCGGCGCCGCCTGCCTGTGGGAGGTCTATCGCCTCCTTGGCCGCGTCAACGCCGGCAGGACCGGGGTCGACCTGCGCCCGATGCGCTTCTTCCACTGGTCCAACGCCTATCTGGCGCTGCTCTTCCTCGCCGTCGCCGTCGACTCCATGCTCGTCTGAGCCTCCTCCCTCCACCGTGCGCGCCCTCATGAACGACCCCGAGGCGCCCTCAGCGTTTTTATGCCGCTATGTCGGCGAATGTGGTCTGGTGGCCGGGTGCGGCCTGACACAGAATGGGACGGGACACGTCGTGGTTGATCGGTTACGGTTACCACATGGCGAGCCGTGATCCCCGCTGGGTCTTGAGGGACCGCCCGTCCGTCGCGCTGATCGCCGGACTTGTCCTGGCCGGCCTCTGCGCGCTGGCGTCGTTCTCCTTCGACCTGTTCAACGGCGACCCGGTGTACTTCTTCATCGCGCTGGCCCTCGCCCTGGCGCCGGTCCCCGTGCTGCTGGCGGCGGTGCTGGCGCTGGACCGGATGGAGCCCGAGCCGCGGAGCAATCTGATCTTCGCGTTCGCCTGGGGCGCCGGGGTGGCTGTGCTGGTCGCGGGCCTCGTCAACTCCTTCAACCTGGTCTACATCGAGAACACCGCCCGGCTGGGCTACGACACCGCGCGCAACATCGCCGCCACCTTCGGCGCCCCGGTGGTCGAGGAGACGATGAAGGGGCTGGTCCTGCTGGGCCTGCTCAGGTTCAGGCGGACCGAGCTCGACGGGCCCACCGACGGCATCATCTACGCCGGCATGGTCGGCCTCGGCTTCGCGATGAGTGAGAACGTCAGCTACTACGTGGCGGCCCTGCACGACACGGGGGCCCAGGGCCTGGCGGTGACCGTCGTGCTCCGCGGGATCCTGTCGCCCTTCGCGCACCCGCTGTTCACCTCTATGATCGGTGTCGCGGTGGCCTACGCCGCGCAGCGCCAGGGGTCGGTGCGGGTCTTCGTGATCGCGGCGGGCTGGATCGGCGCGATGCTGCTGCACGGGATCTGGAACGGGTTCGCGTCCTACGTCGGCCTCGGCGGACTGGTCGTCGCCTACCTGCTGCTGATGGCCGTGCTGATCGTGCTGATCTGGATCGTCTTCCGGGACCGCACCCGGATCGTCGGCCTGATCCACACCTACCTGCCGGCCTATCGGGCGACCGGGCTGGTCACCCCCTACGACGTCTACATGCTCTCCTCGCTGCCCGGCCGCCGTCAGGCCAGGCGGTGGGCCAGGGCGAACGGCGGCAAGCCCGGCCTGCGGGCGATGAGCGACTACCAGCTCGCGGCCACCGAGCTCGGCCTGCTCCACGAGCGGGCCAGGCGCGGTGTGATCGACGAACGCACGTTCAACGAGGAGCAGGGGGCACTGCTGCGGTGCATGGCCGCCGCGCGCGCGGCGTTCCCGGCGTCGCGGCAGGCACCCGGAGGGAACGTTCCGCCCGGTCACCTCCCCCCGCCCCCGTTCCCGCCGGAGTCCGGCCCGCGCCCCCCGTCACCGCCGGGCCCCTACCCGCTGCCCGGATGAGGCGTCCGCCCCGGGGGGGGCGGAGCCGGCGGCCGGACGGGCCGAGGGGCGGAGCGCCGCGTCCAGGCTGGTCTCGCGCGGTCCGGGGAAGACGGGGGAGGAGTCGAGAACCACCGAGTCCAAGACGCCCTTCGCCGAGGCGAGGAACTCCCGGGCCGCGTAGCCGTAGGTGGTGGACGGCCACCGCGCGGCCGAGTCGTCGCCCACGCCGAACGCCTCCAGGCCCGCCGTACGGCACAGCGCGACCGCCCTGGGCAGGTGGAAGACCTGGGTGACCACGGTGATCCGGGTGGCCCCGAACACGTCGCGGGCCCGCACGCACGAGTCCCACGTGTCGAAGCCCGCGTAGTCCAGCACGAGGGCGGTGCCGGGGACGCCGCGGGCGAGCAGGTAGTCGCGCATGGCGGTGGGCTCGTCGTAGCCGCGCCGGCCGTTGTCGCCCGAGAGCAGCAGAGCCCTCACCCTGCCCGTCCGGTAAAGCTCGGCGGAGATGTCCAGCCGCCTGGCCAGCATGGGGGAGGGGTGCCCGCCGAAGGCCGCCGCGCCCAGGACCAGCGCCGCCGGGGCTTCCGGGACCCCGGCGGCCCAGCCCGGGGAGGAGTCCGCGACGGCCCGGTGCCCGGCACTGGCCAGCCATGCCCAGGTCAGGGGGGCGATCGCCAGCACGCTCAGCAGGACGGTGCCCTGGTAGGAGCGGCGGAGGGCCGCACGTGACAGTGGCATACCGTCATTGTCCCGCGTGCCTCTCCGCGGCGCTCCGGTAATCTCAGGGAATCTCATGGAGTGCGCGGCCCGCGGCGGGCCGGTCACGGCGCCGGGCGCCGGATCCCGCGCGGCGGGGACGGCGGGTAGGGCGGAGATCAGGCCGGCACGGCGACGGAGCCGAGTCTGTCGTGATCGCCCACCGGGGTCTCCAGCGGGCCCCGGGACCGCATCGCGTAGACCACCCGCAGTGTGTGGATCCACACCAGGGTCGAACCGAGCACGTGCAGGCCGACCAGGAACGCGGGGACGGCCAGGAAGTACTGGACGTATCCGACGATCCCCTGCGCCAGTTCCACGGCGAGCAGCGTCAGCGCCGCCCGCCTGACATGGCGCGGCGCGCCGGTGACGCGCAGGGCGAAGAGCAGCGCGAACGTGAGCCCGACCACGAGATAGGCCACGTCGGCGTGGATCCTGGCCACCGTCTCGACGTCGAACCGGAACCGGGAGGCCATCGCGTCCCCGGAGTGCGGTCCGGTGCCCGCCACCACCACGCCCACGACGAGCAGGGCGGCCACCGCCGCGGTCAGCGCGAGACTGAGGACGCGGATGTCGCGGTGGACCAGCCGCTCCGGCGCGGCGTCACCCTCCTTGGACCGGGCGTAGAGCGCGAAGGCGGCGGCGATCAGGCCAATGGAGATCAGGAAGTGCATGCTCACGGTGACCGGGTTGAGCACGCTGCGCACCACCAGGCCGCCCCAGAGGGCCTGCGCGGCCACGCCGATCGGCTGGAGCCATGCCAGCCGCACCAGGTCCCGGCGGCGCGACGGCATCCTGAGCGCGGCGACCAGGCAGGCCACGCCGGCGATCAGGACCACGAAGGTCAGCAGCCGGTTGCCGAACTCGACGGCCATGTTGACCGCCGAGATCTCGCCGTGGGCGACCGGGACGAAGCTGTCAGGGGTACACCTCGGCCAGGTCGGGCAGCCCAGCCCCGATCCGGTGACCCGGACGGCCGCGCCCGTCACGGTGATACCCGCGTTGACGATCACGCTCGCCAGCGCCCACCGGCGCAGGCCGTCGGCGGTGGGGGACCAGACGGCCCGAGGGAGCTTCACAGCCTGTCGACGTGCCTGGTCAAGGAGGTGCTTCACGGCTCACATGCTAGGCGGCGAGGGCGGTGGTCTCGTCGGTGACCCGGGCGCGCGAGGGCGGGCGGGCCGCCCGGCGCGGCGCGGCTTATCGCTTAAGCCGCCGGGTACGGATCGGCTGAACTGGAGAAACGAGAATGGGGATGATTGATCTCGTTGAGAATATGTGACATATTACTGACGAGCCGGGTTGGAAGCGAGGTGAGTCATGCCGGACGTCGTGGTGATCGGTGCCGGAGCCGTTGGCGCCGCCTGCGCCTACTACGCGGCACGCGCCGGGCTGGACGTGGTCGTCGTCGACCGCGGGCCCGTGGCCGGTGGGACGACCGGCGCGGGAGAGGGCAACGTCCTGGTCTCCGACAAGGAGCCGGGGCCCGAGCTGGATCTGGCCCTGCTCTCCAACGGCCTCTGGCGTGACCTGGCCGAGCACGACGGGTTCGAGTTCGAGCCCAAGGGCGGCCTGGTGGTCGCCGAGTCCGGAGGGGTGCTTGACGTCCTCATCGCCCTGGCGGCCAAGCAGGGGGTCGAGCACGCGGTGGTCCCCCCGGAAGGGCTCGCCGACTACGAGCCCCACCTGGCCAAGGGTCTGGCCGGAGGCGTGTTCTACCCGCAGGACGCCCAGGTCCAGCCCATGCTGGCGGCGGCCAGGCTGATCCAGAGGGGTGCCGAGCGGTTCGGCCGCGGCACGCTGATGCTGCGCACCGGCGTCACCGTGACGGGCTTCGTCCGCGACGGATCCCGGGTCACCGGCGTCATGACCGACCATGGTGACATTCTCGCAGACGCGGTAGTCAACGCCGCCGGCACCTGGGGCGGTGAGATCGCCGCGATGGCCGGCGTGCACGTCCCGGTCCTGCCCAGACGCGGCTTCATCCTGGTCACCGAGCCCATGGACGAGGTGCTGATCAGGCACAAGGTCTACACCGCGGCCTACGTCACCAACGTGGCCAGCGACTCCGAGGGCCTGGAGACGTCCGCTGTGGTGGAGGCGACCGCCTCGGGCCCGGTGCTCATCGGCGCCAGCCGCGAGCGCGTCGGCTTCGACCGGAGGATCTCGGTGCCGGTGCTGGAACGCCTCGCCCGGCAGGCCGTCGCGCTCTTCCCCGTGCTGGCGGAGCGCCGGGTGATCCGGGCCTACTGCGGGTTCCGGCCCTACTGCCCCGATCACCTTCCGGTGATCGGGGAGGACCCCCGGGCCCCCGGGCTCCACCACGCCTGCGGCCACGAGGGCGCGGGCATCGGCCTGGCCCCGGCCACCGGCCACCTGATCGCCCAGACGCTGACCGGAGTCCAGCCCGACCTGGCCCTGCGCCCCTTCCGCCCGGACCGCTTCGAGGAGGCGCGTTCATGAAGCAGCCGTACAGCCTGGTACGGGCGCGCCCCGAGCCGGAGTTCGAGATCAGCGTGGACGGCGCCCCCGTCCCGGTGATTCCCGGCCAGACCATCGGCGCGGCCCTGCACGGCGCGGGCGTCCGCACCTGGCGGACCACCCGGATCGACGGACGCCCGCGTGGGCTGTTCTGCGGCATCGGCGTCTGCTTCGACTGCCTGGTCACGGTCAACGGCAGCCCGTCCCTGCGGGCCTGCCTGACCGAGGCCCGCCCCGGAGACCGGGTGAGCACCGGCCGCGAGGCCGGACCCGGCCGGCCCGAGGACGGGCCCGGCGGTGAAGCCGGCGGCGGGTCCGCGGGTGAGCCCGGCCGTGAACCCGGCGGTAAGGCCGGCGGTGAGGTTCACGGTGAGCCCGGCGACGGGTGGAACCAGGGCCCGCGCGACGGGCGGGGCACGGTGAACGGCCGATGAGCCACGTCCACGACCTCGCCGTCATCGGCGCGGGGCCGGCCGGGGTGGCCGGGGCGCTCAGCGCCTCCCTGACCGGGCTGGACGTCGTGCTGATCGACGCCGCCCCGCGCCCCGGCGGCCAGTACTTCCGGCACCTGCCCGAGGGTTTCCACGCCCGCAGGCCCGGAGCCCTCCATCACGGCCTCGACAGGTTCACCCGGCAATGGGAGGCGCTCGGCGAGCGCGCCACCGTGCTCCTCGGTCACCGGGTCTGGGCCGTGGAGCGGGCCGACGAGACGATAACCGTACGGTGCCTGGAGGGGGACCGCGAGGAGCGGCCCCGCACGGTCACCGCGCGCCGGCTGCTGATCGCCACCGGCGCCCACGACCGGCCGCTGCCGTTCCCCGGCTGGGACCTGCCGGGAGTGCTCACCGCGGGCGGGGCACAGGCCCTGCTCAAGGGGAACCTCGTCGTCGCGGGCCGCAGGGTCGTGGTCGCCGGGACCGGGCCCTTCCTGCTCCCGGTCGCCGCCGGGCTCGCCGACGCCGGTGCGGACGTGCGGGGCGTCTACGAGGCCAACGGCCGGTTCGGGCTCGCCAGGCACCCGCTGCTCGCCGCGGGCAAGGCCGGGGAGGCCCTCGGCTACGGCGTGAGCCTCGCCAGGCACCGGGTGCCCTACCACGGCCGCCAGGCGGTGATCGAGGCACACGGTGAGGGCGCCCTGACCCACGTCACGGTGGCGAAGCTGGACGCCGCCTGGCGGCCGGTCGCCACCAGGACCGTCGAGTGCGACACCCTCGCCTACGGCTACGGGTTCGTCCCCCAGCTCGAACTCCCGGTCCAGCTCGGCTGCGCGACCCGCGCCGACGCGGACGGCAGCCCCGTCGTGGACGTCGACGCGGGGGCGCGCACCAGCGTGCCCGGCGTCTACGCGGCGGGGGAGTCCACCGGCGTCGGCGGGGCGGTGCTGGCCGAGGTCGAGGGGCGCGTCGCCGGCCGTACCGTCGCCGCGGACCTGGGCCGCCGAGTCCGGCCGCTGCCGGTCCTGTCGCGGCGCCGCGAGCGGTTGTCGGCGTTTGCCCGGGCGCTGCTTGAGGCCTACCCGGTACGGCCCGGCTGGCAGGGGTGGCTCCGCCGGGACACGCTGATCTGCCGCTGTGAAGAGGTGCCCCTGTCGGCCGTGCGCGAGGCCCAGGAGCTGGGTGCCACCGACGCGCGCTCCATAAAACTGCTGGCCCGCCCCGGTATGGGCTGGTGCCAGGGCCGGATGTGTGGCTACGCCGTGGCGTGCCTCGCCGGTGAGAACCCTCTGGCGCCCCGGCGCCCGATCGCCCAGCCCGTCCGGCTGGGCGACTTGGCCGCGCTGAACCTATCCCCCTTGGAAGGATGACCGTGATGACGACGACCCGCACGAAACCCTGGCACGGCGTGATGGTGGCCACCGCCCTCCCCCTGAACGAGGACCTCTCGGTCGACCTGGACGGCTACGCCGAGCACTGCCGCTGGCTGGTCGAGAACGGCTGCGACGGCGTGGTTCCGAACGGCTCGCTGGGCGAGTACCAGACGCTGACCTCCGGCGAGCGGGCCACGGTCGTGGAGACCGCGGTCGCGGCCATCGGCGGCGACAGGGTCATGCCGGGGATCGCCGCCTACGGCGCGCTGGAGGCGCGCCGCTGGGCCGAGCAGGCCCGTGACGCCGGATGCCAGGCGGTGATGCTGCTCCCGCCGAACGCCTACCGGGCCGACGAGCGGATCGTGATCGAGCACTACCGCGAGGTCGCCAAGGCCGGCCTGCCCGTGGTGGCCTACAACAACCCCCTCGACACGAAGGTGGACCTCACCCCGGCGCTGCTGGCCAGGCTGCACTCCGAGGGCCTGATCGTGGCGGTCAAGGAGTTCACCGGCGACGTCCGCCGCGCCTACGAGATCGCCGAGGTCGCCCCCGGCCTGGATCTGCTGATCGGCGCCGACGACGTGATGCTGGAGCTGGCCCTGGCGGGTGCGGTCGGCTGGGTGGCCGGCTACCCCAACGCGCTGCCCCGCTCCTGCGTGGACCTGTACAAGGCGGCCATGGCCGGTGACCTGGCCACCGCGCTCCCGCTCTACCGGGCGCTGCACCCGCTGCTGCGCTGGGACTCCAAGACCGTGTTCGTGCAGGCCATCAAGCTCTCCATGGACCTGGCGGGGCGCAAGGGCGGCCCGAGCCGTCCGCCGAGGCTGCCGCTGGTCCCCGAGGAGGAGTCCGCCGTCCGCGCCGTCACCGAGAAGGTCCTGGCCGAGGGTCTCGGCTAGCCGTCGCCCCCCCGGCCGGGCGTCGTGCGGGCCGCGCCCGGCGAGGGACGCGCCCGGTCGGGGGTCTTGTAGGGTAGGACATCCCTCGGAGGAGAGTCGATGAGGACCAGACGAGTTTTTCATGCGGTGGACTCCCACACCGAGGGCATGCCCACCCGGGTGATCACCGGGGGAGTCGGGGTCATCCCCGGCGCGACCATGGCCGAGCGCCGCCGGTACTTCATGGCCGAGATGGACCACGTCCGGACCCTGCTGATGTACGAGCCGCGCGGCCACTCGGCGATGAGCGGGGCGATCCTGCAGCCGCCCACCCGGCCCGACGCCGACTACGGCGTGCTCTACATCGAGGTCTCCGGCTGCCTGCCCATGTGCGGCCACGGCACCATCGGAGTCGCCACCGTTCTGGTGGAGACCGGGATGGTCGAGGTCGCCGAGCCGGTGACCACCATCCGGCTGGACACCCCGGCGGGGCTGGTCGTCGCCGAGGTGCGGGTCGAGGACGGCGCCGCCACGGCGGTCACCATCACCAACGTGCCGTCCTTCGCCGCCGGGCTGGACCGCACGGTCAAGGTGCCCGGGCTGGGCGAGGTCGACTACGACCTGGCCTACGGCGGCAACTACTACGCGATCCTGCCGATCGCCTCCGTCGGCCTGCCGTTCGACCGCTCGCACAAGCAGGGCATCCTCGACGCCGGACTGGCGATCATGGATGCCATCAACGAGCAGGACGAGCCCGTCCACCCGCTGGACGACGGCATCCGGGGCTGCCACCACGTGCAGTTCACCGCCCCCGGCTCCGACGCCCGGCACTCCCGGCACGCGATGGCGATCCACCCCGGCTGGTTCGACCGCTCGCCGTGCGGCACCGGCACCAGCGCCCGGATGGCCCAGCTCCACGCCCGCGGTGAGCTGGCCCTCGACACCGATTTCGTGAACGAGTCGTTCATCGGCACCCGCTTTGTCGGGCGGCTCACCGGGGAGACGAGGGTCGCGGATCTGCCCGCGGTGGTCCCGGCCATCACGGGCAGGGCGTGGGTCACCGGAACCGCCCAGTACTTCATCGATCCCCGTGACCCGTTTCCCGAAGGTTTCCTGCTGTGATCCCTGTGATGAATCCGATCGAGAGCCGTTCCCCGCACGACCCCGCCGACCTCGTCGCCTCCTCCCCCGCCGCGGGGAGATCGGGCGTCGACGCGGCCGTGGCGTCGGCCAGGACCGCGCAGCGCGACTGGGCGGCCCGTAACGCGGCCGTCCGGGCCGCGGCGCTGGCCAGGGCCGCCGACGCGGTGGAGGGGGCGGCCGGCGAACTGGCCGCCCTGGTGGTCCGCGAGGTCGGCAAGCCCGTCGCCGAGGCGCGGGGCGAGGTCGCCCGCTCGGTGTCGATCCTGCGCTACTACGCCCAGCAGGTGTTCGATCCGGTGGGCGCGGTCCACGAGCCCTCGGGGGCCGGGCTGCTGTTCACCCGGCGCCGCCCGCTCGGCGTCGCCGGGCTGATCACACCGTGGAACTTCCCGCTGGCCATTCCGCTGTGGAAGGCCGCGCCCGCGCTGGCGTTCGGCAACGCGGTCGTGCTCAAGCCCGCCCCGCAGGCGCTGGCGTGCGCGCTGCGCCTGGCCGAGCTGCTGGACCTCGACGCGTTCCGGGTCGTGGCGGGTGACGCCGAGGAGGGGGCGGCGCTGGTGGAGGCCGCCGACGTGGTCTCCTTCACCGGGTCCGCCGCGGTGGGCGGGCTGGTCCGTGCCGCCGCCGTACGGCGCGGCGTGCCGGTGCAGGCCGAGATGGGCGGGCAGAACCCCGCCATCGTGCTGCCCGACGCCGACCTTGAGGTCGCCGCGGCCCAGATCGCGGCGGCGGCGATGGGCTTCGCCGGGCAGAAGTGCACGGCCACCAAGCGGATCATCGCGGTCGGCAACGGCGACGACGTCCGGCAGGCGGTGCTCGCGGCCGTGGCCCGGCTCGGGTTCGGCGATCCGTCCGACCCGGCCGTCGCGGTCGGCCCGCTGATCGACAAGGCGGCCCGCGACCGGGTGGTGGCCGCGGCCTCGGGTGCGGTCGCGTCGGGCGGCCGGATCCTGACCGGTGGCCGGAGCGCCGACGGGCTCGGCGGCTGGTACGCCGAGCCGACGCTGGTGGACCGCCTGCCGGCGGATCACCCGCTCGCCTGCGAGGAGGTGTTCGGGCCGATCTGCGTGGTCCAGGACGCCGCCTCGGCGGACGAGGCGGTGGCGCTGGCCAACGGCGTCCGCTACGGGCTGGCCTCGGCCGTCTACACCCGTGACCTGGACCGGGCCCTGGACATCAGCGCGCGGCTGGACACCGGGCTGGTCAAGGTGAACGCCCCGACCAGCGGCGTCGACTTCTACCTGCCGTTCGGCGGCGAGAAGGACTCCAGCTACGGAGGCAGGGAGCAGGGCAAGGCGGCTCAGGACTTCTACACCTCCACCCACACCGTCACCATCAGCCCGTCACGCTGAAACCGGCCCGCCCGGCCCCGGCACCACCCAGAGGCACCTCCCCTTGCGGAGGTGCCTCTTGACATTTCGGTCCTACCGGCAAAGAAACAGTGTGTGAACGTTAACGGTCTTGTGTCGGCTCTTGACGTGCACATTCTCAACTAGTGCAATGTCACACATCACTCGATGTGAGGAGCCGCACATGCGTGCCATCCCCTTTAAAGCTCTCGCGCCGCTGGCCCTCATCGGCCTCCTGACCACCGGATGTGGTCAGGGTCTGCTCGGCGGCGGGGAGGAGACCACCAAGGACGACGGTCCGATCCTTCTCGGCATGCTGATCCCCCAGTCGGGCAGCGAGGCCGCCATCGGTCCCTATATGAGCAACGCGGCACAGCTCGCGGTCGACGAGATCAACGCCAAGGGTGGCGTGCTCGGCCGCAAGCTGGAGCTGAAGACCGCCGACGACGCCTGCGACGCCCAGTCGGCGGCGGCCGGAGCCAACAAGCTGGTCACCGAGGGTGTGAAGGTCTCCGTGGGAGGCTACTGCTCCGGCGCGACGCTGCCCACCCTGCCCATCTTCGGCAAGGCGAACATCCCCATGATCATTCCGGCGGCCAACTCCCAGGAACTGGTCGACCAGAAGCTCAAGCACGTCTTCCTGATCAACGGCACCGGCTCCCAGCAGGCCGCCGCGGCGGAGAAGTGGATGGTCAAGGAGAACGCCAAGAGCGTCGTGCTGATGCACGACAACACCAGCTACTCCAAGGACATCGCGCTCCGCACCAAGGCCCTCCTCGACACCGCCGGCGGCCCCGAGGCCGTGCTGGTGGAGACGGTAACCCCCAAGGAGAGCGACTACAGCGCCAACGTCACCAACGTGCTGGCCAAGAAGCCCGACTTCGTCTACTGGACCGGCTACTTCCAGGAGGGCGGCCTGATCGCCCGCCAGCTCCGTCAGGCGGGATACAAGGGCTCCATCATGGTCGCCGACGGCTCGGTCTCCCCGAAGCTGGCCGAGATCGCCGGCGTCGAGGCCGCCGAGGGCGTCTACGCCACGATGACCCAGACCCCGGACACGCTTGAGGGTGCCGAGGGCTGGATCGCGGCCTACAAGAAGAAGTACAACACCGACCCCGGCCCCTACTCCAACCAGGCCTACGACGCCGTCCGGCTGGCCGCGGAGGCGATCACCAAGGCAGGGAGCACCGACGGCACCAAGGTCGTCGCGGCGCTGGAGGCGACCGACGGGTTCCCGATGTTCTCCGGCCCGCTGAAGTTCACCCCCGACCACACCCTGTCCAACGGCGGCTTCCAGATCCTCGTCGTCAAGGGTGGCAAGATCACCCTGCAGGACTCTCTCAAATGACCCAGCTCGTCTGGAACGGTCTGTTCGTCGGCTCGTTCTACGCCCTGGTGGCGTTGGGCTACAGCATGGTCTACGGGATCATCAAGCTGCTCAACTTCGCTCACGGCGACGTGTACATGCTCGGCGCGTTCGTCGGCTTCGCCATTCTCGGCGCGGTCGGCGGCGTGTCGCCCTCAATGGCCCTGCCGGTGCTGCTCGCCGTGCTTCTGGCGACCATGCTGGTCACCGGCCTGGCCGGGGTGGCGCTGGAGCGGATCGCCTACCGGCCGCTCCGCCGCGCCCCCCGGCTCTCCCTGCTGATCACCGCGGTCGGAGCCTCCTTCGCCCTGGAGTACGGCATGCGCGCCGCGGCCGGCCCGGACCCCCGGGTCTACCCGGTACGGCTCGGCGGCACCTCGCTGGAGATGCTCGGCGCCAGGCTGACCCTGCAGCAGCTCGTGCTGGTCGGGGTGGCGGTCGTCCTCATGATCGGCCTCAACCTGCTGATCACCCGGACCCGTGAGGGCCGGGCCATGCGAGCCATCGCGCTGGACCCGCGCACCAGCTCGCTGATGGGCATCGACGTCAACGCGGTGATCTCCCGGACGTTCTTCCTCGGCTCGGCCCTCGCGGGGGCCGCCGGGGTGATGGCCGGAGCCTATTATGGAAAGATTGATTTCCTGATGGGCTTCCTGATCGGGCTCAAGGCCTTCACCGCGGCTGTCATCGGCGGGATCGGCAACATTCCCGGCACGATGCTCGGCGGGCTGCTGCTCGGGCTGCTGGAGTCGTTCGGCACGTTCTGGCTGGGCGGCGAGTGGCGCGACGTCTTCGCGTTCGGGGTGCTCATCCTCTTCCTCACCGTGCGGCCCACCGGCCTGCTCGGCGAACGCGTCACGGAGCGCGTATGACCAGCACCACCAAGGTCCGCCGGGTGGGCGTCGACCGGCCCGTGACCCGGGCGTCGAGGCTGCTGGGCAACCGGTGGGCCGGGCTCGCCGGACTGCTGGCCGCCCTGCTCGCGCCCTTCGTCAACGCCACGCCGTACGCGCTGTCGGTCATGACCAGCGCGGCCATCTTCGTGATGCTCGCGGCCGGGCTGAACATCGTGGTCGGCTACTGCGGCCTGCTCGACCTCGGCTACGTCGCCTTCTTCGCGGTCGGCGCGTACACCAGCGGGGTGCTGGCCACCCGGCTGCACCTGCCGCTGCCGGCCACCGTGCCGATCGTCATCGTGGTCACGGTCATCGCCGGGATCGTCATCGGCGCCCCGACGCTCCGGCTGCGCAGCGACTATCTCGCCATCGTGACGCTCGGCTTCGGGGAGATCATCCGGATCACCGCCAACAACCTGGACGTCACCGGCGGCCCCTCGGGCATCTACGGCATCCCGCACCTGACCGACAGTCCGGTGATCTTCTACTACCTCACCGTGGCCGTGGTCTCCCTGGCCGTCCTCGGCGCGGCCCGGCTGGGCCGCTCCCGCCTCGGCCGGGCCTGGCGGTTCGTCCGGGAGGACGAGGACGCCGCCGAGGCCATGGGCGTGCACACCTACCGGGTCAAGCTCGCCGCCTACATCGCGGGCGCCGTCTGGGGCGGCCTGGCCGGGGTGCTGTTCGCCGCCCAGCTGTCCGCGATCTCCCCGACCAGCTTCACCTTCCTGCAGTCCGCGCTGGTCCTGATGGCCGTCGTCCTCGGCGGCATGGGCTCCATCCCCGGGGTCGTCATCGGCGCCGTGGTGATCAGCCTCCTGCCGGAGTTCCTGCGCGACCTCGCCGACTACCGGTTCTTCCTGTTCGGTGTCCTGCTCATCGCCGTCATGCTCCTGCGCCCGCAGGGGTTGTGGCCCGCACGTTCCAAGGAGGTCCCGTGAGCCTGCTGAGTGTGGAGGACCTGCGCCTGTCCTTCGGCGGGCTGCTGGCCATCGACGGGCTCACGTTCTCGGTGGACGAGGCGGAGATCGTCTCCGTCATCGGGCCCAACGGCGCGGGCAAGACGTCGGCCTTCAACTGCGTCACCGGCTTCTACCGCCCGACCTCGGGCCGGATCACCCTGCGCGGCCGGAGCCTCCCGGGGCTCCGGCCGTCCGCGGTCGCCGCGCTCGGCGTCGCGCGCACGTTCCAGAACCTGCGCCTGTTCGGCGAGCTGTCGGTGCTGGACAACGTGCGGGCCGGATCCCACCTGTGGCTCAGGCAGAGCGTCTTCGACGCCCTGCTGCACACCCCCCGCTACCGTCGCTCCGAACGCGAGTGCACCGAACAGGCCCACCACTGGCTGGACTTCGTCGGCCTGCGCGGCGACCGGTACGGCGCCGCGCGGAACCTGCCCTACGGCGAACAGCGCCGCACCGAGATCGCCAGGGCGCTGGCCCGCCGCCCCGACCTGCTGCTGCTGGACGAGCCCGCCGCCGGGCTCAACCACGGGGAGAAGGCCGAGATGCTCGACCTGATCCGGCGGATCCAGGGGCTGGGCGTGGCGATCGTGCTCATCGAACACGACATGGGCCTGGTCATGGAGGTCTCCGAACGCGTGGTCGTGCTCAACTTCGGCAAGGAGATCGCCGACGGCCGCCCCGAGGACGTACGCCGGAACCCGGCCGTCATCGAGGCTTACCTCGGGAGCGACACCCATGCTTGAGATCCGCGGACTGGACGTCCACTACGGCGGCGTGCACGCCCTGCGCGGCATGTCGCTCACCGTCTCGGCGGGCGAGATCGTCGCGCTGCTGGGCAACAACGGCGCGGGCAAGACCACCACGCTGGCGGCGGTCTCCGGCCTGGTACGGCCCACCGCCGGCAAGGTCCTCTTCGAGGGGGAGGACGTCACCAGGGAGAGAGCGCACAAGATCGCCGCGCGCGGCCTGGTGCACGTCCCCGAGGGCCGCAGGATCTTCAGCACGCTGTCCGTGCACGAGAACCTCCAGCTCGGCGGCTACCTGATCCGCGACCAGGCCGAGATCCGCAGGCGGATCGAGCACGTCTACGAGCTGTTGCCCCGCCTGGCGGAGAGGCGGGCCCAGCAGGGCGGCACGCTGTCCGGCGGCGAGCAGCAGATGCTCGCCGTCGGCCGGGCCCTGGTCACCGGGCCCAGGCTGCTCCTGCTCGACGAGCCCTCCATGGGCCTGGCCCCGCTGGTGGTCGCCTCGGTGATGGAGCTGATCGCCGGCATCAACGCCGAGGGCACCTCGGTGCTGCTCGTCGAGCAGAACGCCACCGCCGCGCTTAAGATCGCCCACCGCGGATACGTGATCGAGAACGGAGAGTGCGTGCTGGACGGCCCCGCCTCCGCGCTCCGAGAGGACGCCCGGGTGGTCGAGGCGTACCTGGGCGGTGGCGGAAACCCCTGATGAAACGGGAGAGCATGATTCACACGATCGACTACCACACCGGCGGTGAGCCCTTCCGGGTCGTCACCGCCGGGGTGCCGGACATCCCCGGCGGCACCGTGCTCGAACGCCGCGAGGCGGCGAGCGCCCCGGGGATCGACCGGGTGCGGCGGCTGCTCTGCCACGAACCACGCGGGCACGCCGACATGTACGGCTGCTTCCTCGTTCCGCCGGACGACGAGGACGCCCACCTCGGTGTGCTCTTCTGGCACAAGGACGGCTACTCCACCGCCTGCGGTCACGGCACCATCGCGCTGGGCGTGCACGCCGTGGAGACCGGCCTGGTCAAGGCCGACCCCGAGGGGGAGACCGACGTCGTGGTCGACGTCCCGTCCGGCAGGGTGACGGCCAGGGTCCGCTGCTCGGCCGGCCGCGTCGACGCCGTCACCTTCCGCAACGTCCCCTCCTACGTCGTCGCACGCGACATCGACCTGGGCCCGCTCGCCGGCACCGGCCGGTCCCCGGCGGGTGCCGCCCCCGGCCGGCTCGCCGGGATCAGGGCCGACGTCTCCTACGGCGGGGCCATCTACGCCTCGATCCCCGCCGCCGCGTTCGGGCTGAGCGTGGCCCCCGAGCACCTCACCGAGCTGATCGCGCTCGGCCGGGCCGTCAAGGCCGCGCTGGCGGCTCATCCCGCGGCCCGGCACCCGGACGACGACCGGCTCTCCGGGATCTACGGCGTCGTCTTCCACGACGACCTGGGGCCCGGCCGTCAGCGCAATGTGACGGTTTTCGCCGACGGCGAGGTGGACCGCTCACCCTGCGGCTCGGGCACGGCCGCCAGGCTGGCGCTGCTGCACGACGCGGGCTTCACCGGAACCCTCGTCCACGAGAGCATCGTGGGCACCTCCTTCCGGGCCTGGGTGGCCGGGGTGACACCGGAGGGCATCGTCCCGGAGGTGGAGGGCATGGCCTACCGCACCGGGGAGCATCGCTTCACCCTGGATCCGCGCGATCCCGTCGGCACCGGGTTCACGCTCCGATGAGCGCCCTGCCGTACCTCGACGGGGAGACCCTGCGCGCGCTGGTGCCGACCGCGCGGGCGATACAGGTCCTGGAGGACGCCCTGCGCGGCGGGCTCGACCCCGAGAAAACCCCGCCGCGCCCCATCGTGGAGGTTCCCGCGGGTCAGCTACTGCTGATGCCCGCCTCCTGGGGCCGGTACGCGGGCATCAAGGTCGCCGGGGTCGTCCCCGGCAACCCCGCACGCGGGCTGCCGCGCATCCAGGGCACCTACCTGCTCATGGACGGGCCGACCCTGGCCCCGCTGGCCGCGCTGGACGGTATCGCGCTCACCTCGCTGCGCACCCCGGCGGTCTCCGCGCTGGCGGTACGCCACCTGTCCGGCCCCGGCGCCGAGACGATGGCGGTCTTCGGCACCGGACCCCAGGCGTGGGGGCACGTCGAGGCGTTCCGCGCGGTCCGGCCGGTGAAACGGGTGACCGTGATCGGCAGGGACCCCCGGAGGGCCGAGGCGCTCGCCGCCCGGTGCGCCGACGAGGGACTCCAGGCGGACACGGCCGCGGGCCCCGGTGCGGCGGAACTCGTCGCCTGCTGCACGACAGCCAGGGTTCCCCTCTTCGAGGGTAGGCTCGTTCCCGACGGCGCTACCGTGGTCGCGGTCGGTTCTCACGAGCCGGACGTCCGGGAGATCGACGACGATCTCGTCGCGCGGGCCACCGTGGTCGTCGAGGCCCGCGGTGCCGCCCTCGCGGAGGCGGGGGATCTGATCATCCCACTGCGGAACGGTACGATCACCACTGGTCATCTCGCCGGGAATCTCCGGGAACTGGTCGACGGCCTTGTGCCCCGCGGTTCCGGACCCCGGGTGTTCAAGAGTGTGGGCATGGCATGGGAGGACCTGGTGGTGGCGGCCGCCGCCTACGAGGCGTGGACGAGAGTGAGATGAGAGGCGCGGGAATGGCTCCTTCGGCGGAGGACCGACTCGACCTGCCGGCGGTGGGTGAGCGGCAGAGCCTGCGTGAACAGGTGGCCCACGCGTTGCGGGCCGCCCTGATCACCGGTGAGATGCGGCCCGGCGTGGTCTACTCGGCGCCGGTGCTGGCCGCCCAGTTCGGCGTCTCGGCCACCCCGGTGCGCGAGGCGATGCTCGACCTGGCCAAGGAGGGCCTGGTCGAGGCGGTGCGCAACAAGGGCTTCCGGGTCACCGAGCTGTCCGACCAGGATCTGGACGAGCTCACCGAGATCCGCCGGCTCATCGAGGTGCCCACGGTGGCGCGGCTGGCCGACGTGGGCCGCGCGGAGATCTTCGAGATGCTCCGGCCGGTGGCCCAGCAGATCGTCGACGCCGCCGAACGCGGTGACCTGCTCGGCTACGTGGACGCCGACCTCCGCTTCCACGTGGACCTCCTGTCGCTGGCGGGCAACGCGCACCTGGTGGAGGTGGTGCGCGATCTGCGCAAGCGCGCCCGGCTGTACGGCCTCTCCGCACTCTACGCGCGCGGGGCGCTGATGGAGTCCGCCCACGAGCACCTCCGGCTGCTCGACCTGCTCTCCGCCGGTGACGCCGTCGGCTCCGAGCGGCTGATGCACGGCCACATCCAGCACGTCCGGGGCATCTGGGCCAGCAACCCGGAGTAGGCGGCCCGCCCGGCCGCCGCCCGCCCGCCGTACGGCCTCGCGGTGACCGTCGCGGGTGCCGCCGTACGGCCCTCACCGCTGCTCGGATCCGTGCCGCCCGTCGGCCCGGCCCGAGCCTGTCCGCCCGGCTCACCCCGGTGACGGGCGCGCGCCGCGGGTCGCGCCCAGGCTGGCGACGACCACGCAGGCGATGGCCGCCCACTCACGCACGTCGAGCACCTCGCCCAGCACCAGCAGCCCGACCATCGCGGCCACCGCGGGCTCCAGGCTCATCAGGATGCCGAACACCTGCTTGGGCATTCTGCGCAGCGCCTCCAGCTCGATCGAGTAGGGGATGACCGACGACAGCAGGCCCACACCGAGCCCGATCATCAGCAGTTCGGGCCTGAGCAGGCCGGCGTCGCCCGTGGCGATCCCCACCGGGGCGATCAGCAGGAACGACACGATCATCGCGAAGGAGAGGCCGGTGGTGCCGGGGAAGTGGCGACCGGCGGCGGCCGACAGCAGGATGTAGCCCGCCCAGCAGGCCGCCGCGACCAGCGCGAACCCGATCCCGGCCCAGCTGATCCGCGACGCCGCCGTTCCCCACGGGGCCAGCAGCGTCACCCCGGAGGCCGCCAGCCCGACCCAGAGCAGGTCCAGGCGACGGCGCGAGGCGGCCACCGCCACCCCGAGCGGGCCGAGGAACTCGATCGCCACCGCGATGCCCATGGGCAGCCGGGACAGCGCCTCGTAGAACGACAGGTTCATCACGCCCAGCGTCACGCCGAACGCCACACCGACCCCGGCTCTGGCGCGGGTCAGCCCCCTCAGCCGGGGCCGGGCGACGGCCCCCATGATCAGCGCGCCCGCCGCGATCCGCAGGAACACCACCGCGCTGGGCGGCAGCTGGGCGAACAGGTCCTTGGCGAAACCCGCGCCCATCTGGACCGACAGGATGGCCAGCAGCACCAGCCCGGAGGGCGGCACCGCGTCGGAGGCGGCCCGCAGCACGGCCCCCGGCCTGGCGAGGCCGGGTTTGTACGGCTCAGCGGGCCCATGCAGGGCTTCAGCGGCCACGCGGAACTCCTCGTGTCAGGAACCACACGGTTGTTCACACATTACTAGGTGGCCGGGTCACTCCCAGCGGAACGTCCGCGACGCGAGACCGAGCGAGAGGGCGGCCCAGACCACCAGGACCAGCGCCGGGCTGAGGGGCAGCCCGCCGCCGTCGCCCAGGGCGGAGCGGAGCCCGCCGGTCAGCGCGGTGATCGGCAGCAGCCGCAGCGCCGGCTCCACCGAGTCGGGGAAGACCGACAGGGGGAAGACGACCCCGCCGCAGCCGAGCAGGATCAGGTAGACCAGGTTGGCCCCGGCGAGCGTGGCCTCGGCGCGCAGGGTGCCCGCCATCAGCAGGCCCATCCCGCTGAACGCGGCGGTGCCGAGCAGGATCAGTACGAGCGCTGCCGGCGCGGAGCCCGCCGGACGCCAGCCCAGGGCGATCGCCACGCAGGAGATGAGGGCGACCTGGACGACCTCCACGGCGATCACCGCGAGCGTCTTGGCCAGCATCAGCCCGGTCCGCGACAGAGGGGTGGCGCCCAGCCGCTTCAGCACGCCGTACCGGCGTTCGAAGCCGGTCGCGATGGCCTGCCCGGTGAAGGCCGTGGACATCACGGCCAGCGCGAGCACGCCGGGGGTGATGAAGTCCACCCGGGAGCCGCCGCCGACGTTCACCAGCGGCGCGGCCGAGAACCCGACCAGCAGCAGCACCGGGATGATCAGCGTCAGCAGGAACTGCTCGCCGTTGCGGAGCGTCGCCCGGATCTCCGCCCCCGTCTGCGCCAGCACCATTGCGCGCAGCGGCGCGGCGCCCGGGGCGGGCGTGAGGTCCAGAGGTGCCGAGGGGGCCGGGGAGGTCGGGGGGGTCACTGTGCTCTCCTGCGATCCGGTGCCGGCCGTGCCCGGCGTGCTCTGCGTTCCCGGTGTCCTCTGTCTCCTCGCCGGGGGGTCATCGGAGCTCCCGGCCGGTCAGCTCCAGGAAGACGTCCTCCAGGGTGCGGCGTTCGATGCTCAGGTCGTCGGCGGTGACGCCCTCGGCGGCGCACCAGGCCGTGACGGTCGCCAGCAGCCCGGGCGAGACCTGCCCCTCGATGATGTAGTGCCCGGAGGGTGACTCCTTGGCCGCGCTGCCCGCGGGCAGCGCGGTGAGCAGCTCGTCCAGGGCGAGGCCGGGCCGGGCCCTGAAGCGGAGCTGCCGCTCGGCGCCGGTCAGTGAGTCGGGCGTGCCCTCGGCCACCACCCGGCCGCGGTCGATGATCACCACCTGGTCGGAGAGCCTCTCCGCCTCGTCCATGTGATGGGTGGTGAGCACCACCGAGACCCCGGCGGCCCGCAGGTCGCCCACCAGCTCCCAGCAGGCGTGCCGGGCCTGCGGGTCCAGGCCCGCGGTCGGTTCGTCGAGGAAGACCAGCTCGGGACGGCCGATGACGGCCGCGGCCAGCGACACGCGCTGCTGCTGCCCTCCCGACATCCTCCGGTACGGCGTGCGGGCGTGCCCGGTGAGGCCGAGCCGCTCCAGCAGCGCCGCCGGATCCAGCGGGCCGGCGTGGAAACGGGCCATCAGCCGCAGCCACTCCCCGCAGCGCGCCGCGGGCGGCACGCCCCCGGCCTGGAGCATCACCCCGACCCTGGCCCGCAGCTCCGGATGGGACGGATCGAGCCCGAGGACCCTCACCACGCCGCCGTCGGCTCTGCGGAACCCCTCGCAGATCTCGATGGTCGAGGTCTTGCCCGCGCCGTTGGGGCCGAGGATCGCGGTCACCGCGCCTCGGCCCGCGCTGAGCGTGAGGCCGTCGATCGCGGTCGTTCTGCCGTATCTCTTGACCAGATCGATGATCTCGACGGCTGGGGACTCCATGGCCACGAGTTTAGGGACTGCGCCGGGCGGTCAGGTTGCCGGACCTGCGGCGTGGGACCTCTCATGTCCGGTAAAAGCCTTCGGGCGGATCCCGCCAAGGGTCTTGATCTCCTCCCGGGCGCCCCGATCCGCCCGTGCCACGCTGAACGTGTCCCGAATCACGACATGAGGAGGTTCGGCGTGTCCGAGCGGAGCGGCCGTGAGTCAGGCGTCCCGTGCTGGGTGGATCTGTCGAGTACGGACGTCACCCTGTCGGTCAGGTTCTACCGGGAGATCTTCGGCTGGGAGGCGGTGTTCGACCCGCGCCCGGAGTCCGGGGGATACGGCCGCTTCACGCTGGGCGGGAAGATGGTCGCGGGGATCGGGCCCAGCTTCGGTGACGGCGTTCCCGCGGTCTGGAACACCTATGTGGCCACCCGGGACGCCGAGGCCGTCGCCTCGCGGGTCCGCGGGGCCGGGGGCAAGGTCGAACTGGAACCCGTGAAGATCTTCGACGAGGGGTCCACGGCGGCCTTCGAGGACCCCTCGGGGGCCCTCTTCATGGTGTGGCAGGCGGATCGGCGCGTGGGCGCGGAGATCGTCGGCGAGCCCGGCGCGCTCACCTGGAACGAGCTGGTGACCCGGGACCCCGCCGTCTGCGAGGCGTTCTACCGGACCGTCTTCGGCTGGGAGGCCGAGGGGGGCGGGACCGGCGGCGGGCCGTACACCGAGTGGTGGCTGCACGGCCGCCCCGTCGCGGGGACGGCGGAGCCGGGGCCGGTGTTCCCGCCGGACACGCCGCCGCACTGGAGGGCCTGTTTCGCGGTGGCGGACGCCGCCGCCACCGTGGCGAGGGTCCTGAGTCTGGGGGGCGCCGTGCTCGCGCCGCTCTCGCCGTCGCCCAGGGGGCGGATGGCGGTGGTGGCCGACCCGCAGTTCGCGCCCTTCGCGGTGATCGAGGCCGTGACCGGAGGGCGGTGACCGCGTTCGAGGAGGCCGCTCTTACCGGCCCGGGTAAACCTCCGGGTGGCGTTATCGCAGATTAGGTAAGGCTTACCTGCGTGATAAATCGCATTCTCCGCATCTTGGGCAACCATTTGTATGCGGGGAAGGAATTAGGCCACACTGATGTTGTGAAATACGTGACCGGGATGCGAGGCGCCGAGGAGACCGCCGTTGTGCGGCTCTCCGGCGTGTCCGCCGAGCATGGCACACGCGCGCGTGTCGCCCGGCTCATCCTGGAGCACGGGCCCGTCACGGCCTCCGCCCTCGGCGAGCGGCTCGGGCTCACCTCCGCCGCCGTCCGCCGCCACCTGGACGCGTTGCTGGCCGACGGGCTGATCGAGCCCCGTACGGTCCGCCCCCGCGGTCAGCGAGGCCGGGGACGGCCGGCGAAGCTGTTCGCCATAACCGATGAGGGCCGCAGCGCCTTCGAGCACGCCTACGACGGGCTCGCGGGCAGCGCGCTGCGCTTTCTGGCCGAGCGCGCGGGCGAGCAGGCGGTGGCCGAGTTCGCCCGGTCACAGGTGGCGGGCCTCGTCGGGCGCCTCCGCCGCGAGATGCGCGACGTCCCCGCCGACCAGCGGGTGCGCGTCCTGGCTGAGGCCCTGTCCGCGGACGGTTACGCCGCCTCGGCGAGCAAGGCCGGCCTCGGCGGCGACCAGCTGTGCCAGCACCACTGCCCGGTGGCACACGTGGCCGCGGAGTTCCCGCAGCTCTGCGAGGCCGAGACCGAGGCGTTCGCGCAGATTCTCGGCACGCCCGTGCAGCGGCTGGCGACCATCGCCCACGGCGACGGTGTGTGCACCACCCATGTGAGTCCTCGCAGGGCGGACGCCGGGCCGGATACGGGGGAGCGGGACGCGCACCGGCAGACAACCGGGGCAGCGCCCTCGGCAACCCATGAAGCGATCGATGAAACGAGCAAGGAGACCGGAAGGTGACTGTCACCGACCGCCCGGAGCTTGAAGGCCTCGGGAATTATAAGTTCGGCTGGGCCGACTCCGACGACGCGGGGGCCACGGCCCGCCGCGGCCTGTCCGAGGAGGTCGTCCGTAATATCTCCGCGCTCAAGAACGAGCCGGAGTGGATGCTCGACCTGCGTCTGAAGGGCCTGCGTCTGTTCGGCAAGAAGCCCATGCCGAACTGGGGCGCGGACCTCGGCGGAATCGACTTCGACAACATCAAGTACTTCGTGCGCTCCACCGAGAAGCAGGCCACCTCATGGGAGGAGCTGCCGGAGGACATCAAGAACACCTACGACAGGCTGGGCATCCCCGAGGCGGAGAAGCAGCGTCTGATCGCCGGTGTCGCCGCCCAGTACGAGTCCGAGGTGGTCTACCACAAGATCCGTGAGGACCTTGAGGAGAAGGGTGTCGTCTTCGTCGACACCGACACCGCGCTCAAGGAGCACGAGGAGCTCTTCAAGGAGTACTTCGGCACCGTCATCCCGGTCGGGGACAACAAGTTCGCCGCGCTGAACACGGCCACCTGGAGCGGCGGCAGCTTCATCTACGTGCCGCCGAACGTCAACGTGGAGATCCCGCTCCAAGCCTACTTCCGGATCAACACCGAGAACATGGGCCAGTTCGAGCGGACCCTGATCATCGTGGACGAGAACTCCTACGTCCACTACGTCGAGGGCTGCACCGCGCCGATCTACTCCTCGGACTCGCTGCACAGCGCGGTCGTGGAGATCATCGTGAAGAAGGGCGCACGCTGCCGTTACACGACCATCCAGAACTGGTCGAACAACGTCTACAACCTGGTCACCAAGCGCGCCGTGGCCTACGAGGGCGCGACCATGGAGTGGATCGACGGCAACATCGGCTCCAAGGTCACCATGAAGTACCCCGCCGTCTACCTCATGGGCCGGGGCGCCAAGGGTGAGACGCTGAGCGTCGCCTTCGCCGGCGAGGGCCAGCACCAGGACGCCGGGGCCAAGATGGTGCACCTCGCCCCGGACACCAGCTCCACCGTGATCTCCAAGTCCGTCGCCCGCGGCGGCGGCCGTACCTCCTACCGGGGTCTGGTCCAGATCGAGGAGGGCGCGCACGGCAGCGCCAGCACGGTCAAGTGCGACGCGCTGCTGGTCGACCAGATCAGCCGCTCCGACACCTACCCCTACGTGGACGTGCGCGAGGACGACGTCTCCATGGGGCACGAGGCCACGGTCTCCAAGGTCTCCGACGACCAGCTCTTCTACCTGATGAGCCGCGGTCTGAACGAGGACGAGGCCATGGCGATGATCGTGCGCGGCTTCGTCGAGCCGATCGCCCGCGAACTCCCGATGGAGTACGCCCTCGAACTGAACCGCCTCATCGAACTGCAGATGGAAGGAGCCGTCGGCTGATGGGTCTCGAAACCGCGTCTCCGTCGATTCTGTCGACCCTCCACGAGAAGTCCTCCTACGATGTGGCGGACTTCCCGGTCCCGACCGGCCGCGAGGAGGAGTGGCGCTTCACCCCGCTGTCGCGCCTTCGGGGACTGCACACCGGCGCCGCGGCCTCCGGTGGCGTCGTGGTCGAGGTGGACGCCGCCCCCGAGGTCACCGTGGAGACCGTGGGCCGCGACGACCGGCGGCTCGGCAGGGCCTACGTGCCCGCCGACCGGGTCAGCGCCCAGGCGTACGGCTCCTTCGAGAAGGCCACGGTCATCACGGTCCCGCGCGAGGCGGTCGCCTCCAAGCCGACCGTGATCACCGTGACCGGATCCGGCGAGGGCGCGGCCTACGGCCACACCCTGGTCAGGCTTGAGCCGATGGCCGAGGCCGTGGTCGTCCTCGACCACCAGGGCAGCGCGATCTACGCCGACAACGTCGAGTTCGTCGTGGGCGACGGCGCCACGCTCAAGGTCGTCAGCCTGCAGGACTGGGCCGGCGACGCCGTGCACGTCTCCCACCACCACGCCCTGCTCGGCAGGGACGCGACCTTCCGCAGCTTCGTGGTCACCTTGGGCGGCGACCTGGTACGGCTGTCGCCGTCGGTCGCCTACGAGGGTCCCGGCGGCGACGCCGAGCTGACCGGCCTGTACTTCGTGGACGCCGGGCAGCACCTGGAGCACCGCCTGCTGGTCGACCACTCCCAGCCGAACTGCCGCAGCAACGTGACCTACAAGGGCGCGCTGCAGGGCGACGACGCGCACGCCGTATGGATCGGCGACGTCATCATCCGGGTCGAGGCCACCGGCACCGACACCTACGAGCTCAACCGCAACCTCCTGCTGACCGACGGCGCCCGCGCCGACTCGGTGCCGAACCTGGAGATCCTCACCGGCGAGGTCGCCGGAGCGGGTCACGCCAGCGCCTCCGGCCGCCTGGACGACGAGCACATCTTCTACCTCCAGGCCCGGGGCATCCCGTTCGAGGAGGCGCGCCGCCTGGTCATCCGGGGCTTCTTCGCGCAGCTCCTGGAGAGGATCGAGCTCGACGAACTGCGCGAGCGGGTGTTCGCCAAGGTCGAGGCGGAGCTTGAGAAGTGACGTTCGAAAAAGTCTGCAAGCTCACCGACATCCCCGACGAAGGCGTGATCGGCGTCGAGGTGGGGGAGACGCCGGTCGCCCTGGTCCGCCGGGGCGCCGAGGTCTACGCCCTGCACGACGTGTGCTCGCACGCCGAGGTGAGGCTGAGCGAGGGCGAGGTCTACGACCAGAGCCTGGAGTGCTGGCTGCACGGCTCGTGCTTCGACCTGCGCTCCGGCAAGCCCACCGGCCCGCCGGCCACCAAGCCCGTCCCCGTCTACCAAGTCAAGATCGACGGCGATGACGTCCTCGTCTCGCTCTCGAAGGAGTCGTAACAGTGTCTGATTCGAGCCGAGTCCGCCCGGGCTCCACCCTTGAGATCCGCGATCTGCATGTCGCCGTGGGGGACAAGGAGATCCTGCGCGGGGTCAACCTCACCGTGAGGGCCGGCGAGACCCACGCCATCATGGGCCCCAACGGCTCGGGCAAGTCCACGCTCGCCTACGCGATCGCCGGTCACCCCAAGTACACCGTCACCGGCGGCCAGGTCCTGCTGGACGGCGCCGACCTGCTGGAGATGCCGGTCGACGAGCGCGCCCGCGCCGGTCTCTTCCTCGCCATGCAGTACCCGGTCGAGGTCCCCGGCGTCAGCGTCTCCAACTTCCTGCGCTCGGCGGTCACCTCGGTGCGCGGTGAGGCTCCCAAGCTCCGCCAGTTCGCCAAGGACCTGAAGTCCGGGATGGACGCCCTGTCCATCGACGCGGCCTTCGCCCAGCGCAACCTGAACGAGGGCTTCTCCGGCGGTGAGAAGAAGCGTCACGAGATCCTCCAGCTCGAACTGCTCGAACCGAAGATCGCCGTTCTCGACGAGACCGACTCCGGCCTCGACGTCGACGCGCTGCGCGTGGTCTCCGAGGGCATCAACCGCTTCCGCTCCTCCGGTGACACCGGGGTGCTGCTCATCACCCACTACACCCGTATCCTGCGCTACGTGAAGCCGGACTTCGTCCACGTCTTCGCGGCCGGCCGGATCGTGGAGCAGGGCGGCCCCGAGCTCGCCGACAAGCTCGAAGCCGAGGGCTACGAGGCGTACACGAAGGTCTCCACCTGATGAACACGGGCTTTGACGTGGAGAGGATCAGGAAGGACTTCCCGATCCTCTCCCGCGAGCTGCCCGGCGGCAGGCCGCTGGTCTACCTCGACTCGGGCAACTCCGCGCAGAAGCCCACCCAGGTCATCGAGGCCATGCGCGAGCACCTGTCCGCGCACTACGCCAACGTCGGCCGGGCCATGCACGCGCTGGGCGCGGAGTCCACCGAGGCCTACGAGGCCGCCCGCGACAAGGTCGCCGCCTTCGTCGGCGCGCCGAGCCGCGACGAGATCGTCTTCACCAAGAACGCCTCGGAGGCGCTCAACCTGGTGGCCCACGCCTTCGGCAACCCGATCGGCCGCGACCCCAGGTTCCGGATCGGGCCCGGCGACGAGATCGTCATCTCCGAGATGGAGCACCACTCCAACATCGTGCCCTGGCAGATGCTCGCGCAGCGCACCGGCGCCACGCTGAGGTGGTTCCCGGTCACCGACGACGGCCGCCTGGACCTGTCGGACATCGAGGAGCTCGTCACCGAGCGCACGAAGATCGTCTCGATCGTGCACCAGTCGAACGTGCTCGGCACGGTCAACCCGGTCGCCCGGGTGCTCGCCAGGGTCCGCGAGGTCGGCGCGCTGATGATGCTCGACGCCTCGCAGTCGGTGCCCCACAAGCCGGTGGACGTCGCCGCCCTCGGCGTGGACCTCCTCGCCTTCACCGGGCACAAGGTCGCCGGCCCCTCGGGGATCGGCGTGCTGTGGGCCCGGGGCGAGCTGCTGGAGGCCATGCCCCCGTTCCTGGGCGGAGGCGAGATGATCGAGGCGGTCTGGATGGACCGCTCGACCTACGCGCCCGCGCCGCACAAGTTCGAGGCGGGTACCCCGCCGATCGTCGAGGCCGTCGGCCTCGGCGCCGCGGTGGACTATCTCTCCGGGATCGGCATGGACGCCGTGGCCCGGCACGAGCGCGAGCTCACCGGCTACGCGCTCGGCGCGCTGGGAGAGATCCCCGGGCTGAGGGTGGTCGGCCCGCGCGATCTCGACGACCGCGGCGGTACGGTGTCTTTCACTCTTGAGGGGATTCACCCGCACGATGTCGGGCAGATCCTCGATGACCACTTCGGAGTGGCCGTACGGGTGGGGCATCACTGCGCCCGGCCGCTGCACCTGAGGTTCGGGATTCCCGCCACCACGCGGGCGTCCTTCTATCTCTACAACACCCCGGCCGAGATCGACGCCCTGGTCCGCGGCCTTCACCACGTGCAGAAGGTGTTCGCCTAGCCATGCCGGAGCAGCCCAGATGATCGCCGAGTCCATGTACCAGGAGCTGATCCTGGAACACTACAAACATCCCCAGGGCCGGGGGCTCCGAGACCCGTACGACGCCGAGGTGCACCATGTGAACCCGACGTGCGGCGACGAGATCACCATGCGGGTGAAGCTGGGCGACGGCGGCAAGATCGAGGACGTCTCCTACGACGGGCAGGGCTGCTCGATCAGCCAGGCCGCCGCCTCGGTGCTGTACGAGCTGACCGCTGGCTCGACGGTGCACGAGACGCTCGCCGTGGTGGAGGAGTTCACCCGGCTCATGCAGAGCAGGGGTCAGATCGAGGCCGACGAGGACGTCCTGGGGGACGCCGTGGCGTTCGCCGGGGTCGCCAAGTTCCCCGCCCGGGTGAAATGCGCCCTGCTGGCCTGGATGGCCTACAAGGACGCGGTCGTGAGGAGTTCCGAATGAGCAAGCCTGTTGAGACGCCGACCACGGCCTACGACGGGGAGGTCACCCTTGACGAGGTCATGGAGGCCCTCAAGGACGTCGTGGACCCCGAGCTCGGCATCAACGTCGTCGATCTCGGCCTGATCTACGGGGTCAACCTCGACGCCGCCGAGGCCGGGACCCCGCCGATCGCCACCATCGACATGACGCTGACCAGCGCGGCCTGCCCGCTGACCGACGTCATCGAGGACCAGGCGCACTCGGCCCTGGACGGCATGGTCTCCGATGTGAAGATCAACTGGGTCTGGCTTCCCCCGTGGGGCCCGGACAAGATCACTGACGAGGGGCGTGAGCAGCTCCGCATGCTCGGATTCAACGTCTGAACCACCCTCGGTACGGCCCGCGCCCCGCCCGGGTGCGGGCCGTACCGGATTGTGTGAGAGAATGCCCGATGCCGGGAAGAAAAGCCCGGTGCGGAGCGTTGGCTCCGTTGACGGATAAGCGTGCGCCTCGTGCTGGACGCCCCGACTGAACCCGGCACTGCGAACGCCGGGTATGCTTGATCGTGGTTTGACTGCGTGCGGGTAAGCTACACCCGCCCCGTGCGGTGCGCCTCGACTTGCACCGCACTACCGCCCCCACAGTGGGCGTTGATCGAGCGCGGCCTCAGGCCGCGCGTTCCAGGCTCGTCCTTTCGCAGAAGTGACGTGCCCCGTTCTTCTATCGAAAGGCACGAATCTTCGTGACCATGCTTGACGCTGTCCTGCCCGAAATCACCGACATCTCCGAGGCGCCCGCCGGGCCGTCCGAGTTCGTCCTCCTCGGCCTGCCGAAGCCGCTGGTGACCGGCCTCTCCCGCCAGGGCATCGACAGTCCCTTCCCCATCCAGCGGGCCACGATCCCCGACATTCTGGCCGGTCACGACGTCCTCGGGCGGGGCCAGACCGGATCCGGCAAGACACTGGCCTTCGGCCTGCCCATGATGACCCGCATCGCCGGGGGCAAGGCCCGTCCCGGCCACCCGCTCGCCGTCATCCTGGTGCCGACCCGCGAGCTGGCCATGCAGGTCACCGACGCGCTTGAGCCCCTCGGCCGCGGTCTGTCGCTGCGGATGAAGACCGTCGTCGGCGGCATGTCCATGGGCCGGCAGATCGACGCGCTGCGCCGCGGCGTCGAGGTCGTCGTGGCCACGCCGGGCCGGCTGACCGACCTCATGCAGCAGGGCGAGTGCGTGCTGGACCAGGTCCAGGTGACCATCCTGGACGAGGCCGACCACATGTGCGACCTCGGCTTCTTCCCCGTCGTCAGCGCGATCCTGCAGCAGACCCCGGCTGACAGCCAGCGCCTGCTGTTCTCCGCCACCCTCGACGGCGACGTGGACAAGCTCGTCCGGCGCTTCCTCACCGCCCCGGTGACCCACTCGATGGCCCCGGCCGCCTCCTCGGTCGACACCATGGAGCACCACGTCCTTGAGGTCCACCGCGACGACAAGTTCCCGGTGACCGCCGAGATCGCCAACCGCGAGGGCCGGACCATCATCTTCGTGCGCACCCAGCACGGGGTGGACCGCCTCTGCAAGCAGCTCGCCCAGGTCGGCATCAAGGCCGGCGGTCTGCACGGCGGCAAGCGCCAGAACCAGCGCACCCGCATTCTGGCCGAGTTCAAGGAAGGCCAGATCAGCGTCCTGGTCTGCACCGACGTCGCGGCCCGCGGCATTCACGTCGACAACATCAGCCTGGTGCTGCACGTCGACCCGCCGCAGGACCACAAGAGCTACCTGCACCGCGGCGGCCGTACCGCCCGCGCCGGTGAGAAGGGCACCGTCATGACGCTGGTGCTCCCCAACGAGCGCCGCTCCACCGACGCGATGACCCGCCGTGCGGGCATCAAGCCGTTCCGCCTCAGGGTGACTCCGGGCCACCCGCGCCTGGAGGAGGTCGCCGGTGCGCGCCGGCCCACCGGCGAGCCGATCCCGGTCTGGGAGCCCTCGGCTCCGGCGCCCAAGCAGCGTGAGCGGCGCGGCGGCTTCGGTGGCGGCGGCGGTGGCCGAGGCCCGCGCAGGTTCCGCGACCGTCCCGGTCACGGCGGCGAGGGCCACCAGCCCCGCGAGCGCCTCGCCGGTGACGACAACCGCTCCGGCGAGCGCGGCAACAACGGCAGCGTCAGCGACATGCGGGGCCAGTACCGCTCCGAGCGTCCCGAGCGCCGCTTCGACAGCCGTCCCGACAACCGTCCGGACAGTCGCGGGGGCGCCGGCTACCGCGGTGGCGAGCGCCGTGAGCCGTTCCGCGCCGACCGTCCCGGCGGCGGCTTCCGCGCCGACCGTCCCGCGAGCACCGGCCTGCGCGCCGATCGCCCCGCGGGCGACCGTGACCGCGGTGAGCGCCAGGGCGGCTTCCGCGGTGGCGAGTTCCGCGCCGGAGGCCGTTCCGACGGCCGCGGCCAGCGCGGCGGCGGCCACTACGGCCGCTGATCGTTGCACCGGTCCCCGAAGGGCGCGCGGCTTTCCGGTCGCGTGGCCCCGAAGGGCCGGGTGGATCCCGTAGGAGGGCCGGTACGGCACCCGCCGTACCGGCCCTCCGGCGTTCCGCCGCCGCGCCGGAGGCCGCCCGGGACCGGCCGGTGGAGGGCCGATCCGTGTCCGGAGCCTGGACACGGACCCCCGGAGGTCCGCCGGGCCGTTAGGCTTGGCTGCACATCCCACGGAGCCGAGAGAGACCATGAAGACCTTCGAAGAGCTGTACGCCGAGCTGTCCGACAAGGCGCGCACCCGGCCCGCGGGCTCGGGAACCGTGGCCGCGCTGGACGCCGGGGTCCACGCGATCGGCAAGAAGGTCGTCGAGGAGGCCGCCGAGAGCTGGATGGCGGCCGAGCACGAGTCCGGCGAGCGGGCCGCGGAGGAGATCTCCCAACTCCTCTACCACGTGCAGGTCCTCATGATCGCCAAGGGGATCGGGCTGGACGAGGTCTACAAGCATCTGTGAGCCGGTGAGCCCGGCTCCAGCCGCCCGCAGAGACCGCCACCCAGGTAAGGAAGCCCCGCGTCATGCTCCGTCTCGCCGTTCCCAACAAGGGCGCTCTCACCGAGGCCGCCCAGACCATACTCAAGGAAGCCGGATACCGCCCGCGCAAGGACAGCAAGGAGCTCGTGGTCGTCGACCCCGACAACTCCTGCGAGCTGTTCTTCCTGCGCCCCAAGGACATCGCCGTCTACGTCGGCGAGGGCACCCTGGACGCCGGCATCACCGGCCGTGACATGCTCCGCGACTCCGGCGCGCAGGTCGAGGAGATCATGCCGCTCGGCTTCGGCAGGTCCACCTTCCGCTTCGCGGCCAACCCCGGCGAGTTCGCCTGCGCCGCGGACCTCAAGGGCAGGCGCATCGCCACCTCCTACGACGGCCTGCTGGAGTCCTACCTCGCCGAGCAGGGGGTGGAGGCCCGGGTGATCAAGCTGGACGGCGCGGTCGAGACCGCCATCCGGCTGGGCGTGGCCGACGCGGTCGCCGACGTCGTGGAGACCGGCACCACGTTGCGCAACATCGGGCTGGAGGTGTTCGGCGAGCCGATCGCCCGGTCCGAGGCCGTGCTGATCAAGCGGGTCGGCGCCGCCGGGACCCCGGGGCTGGAGCAGCTCGTCCGCCGGCTGCAGGGCGTGCTGATGGCGCGCGACTACGTGATGATGGACTACGACATCCGGGCCGAGCGGATCGAGGAGGCCATCGCGCTGACCCCGGGCATGGAGGGCCCCACGGTCTCCCCGCTGCACCGGGAGGGCTGGGTCGCGGTCCGCGCCATGGTGCCGCGCAAGGGGCACCAGCAGGTGATGGACCAGCTCTGGGAGATCGGCGCGAAGGCCATTTTGGTCACGGCCATCTTCGCCTGCCGCGTCTGAGCCGCCCGGAGCGCGCCGGAACGTCGCCGCCGAGCCGGGCTTGAACCGGTCGATTCCGGACGCGGGCTGGGGGGTGTTCCTGGGCATCCTCGCGTACAAGGCTGAAAGCGCCGGTCGAGAGCTGATCGCGGTGAACCCCGCCGGCACCTCCCGCACCCGCTCGCGTTGCGGGCACCGCGCGAGAGGGGCCGGTGCCGGCTCTAGGGCGACGGCAGCGCCGCCGCCTCCTCTTCCTCGATCTGCCTGTTCCACTCCTTCTTGGAGGAGCGCCAGGCCTCGTCGTCGCGGCCTGCCCGCCAGTAGCCGGAGATGGACAGCCGGGAGAGCGGGATGCCGCGCTCGGTCCGCAGGTGGCGGCGGAGCGCCTTGACGAAGGTGGCCTCGCCGTGCACGAAGGCGTGCGGGACGCCTTCGGGGAAGTCGAGTTCGCGGACGGCGGTGACCAGGGACTCGCCGACCGGCGCGTCGCCGCGGTGGAACCAGGCGATCTTCGCGTCGCCGGCGCAGTCGAGCGGCTGCTCCTCCCCGGGGCCGGCCACCTCCAGGAGGACGTGGGCACTGGAGGCGGCAGGCAGGCGCTCCAGGGAGGCGGCGACGGCGGGCAGCGCGCTCTCGTCGCCCACGAACAGGTGCCAGTCGGCCTCCGGGTCCGGGGCGTAGCCGCCGCCGGGGCCGAAGAAGTGGATCTCCTCGCCGGGCCGTACGGCGGCGGCCCAGGGGCCGGCGAGGCCGCTGTCGCCGTGGTGGACGACGTCGAGCGTCAGTTCGAGCGCCTCCGGGTCCCAGGCCCGCACGGTGTAGGTCCGGGTGGTGGGCCACCGGTCGCGGGGCAGTTCGCGCTGGATCCGCTCCAGGTCGAACGGGGTGGGATAGGTCACCCCGTGCGGGGCGAACAGGAGTTTCACGTAGTGGTCGGTGAACTCGCCCGCCTCGAAGCCCGCGAGGCCCTGGCCGCCGAGCACCACCCGGATCATGTGCGGGGTGAGCCGCTCGACCCGCTGCACCTCGCCGCGAGTGGCCTTACGTTTGGCTTTGTCCTCTGCCATGCGTCACTCCCGATATCCGTACAACTTAGGTGAGCCTAAGTCGTAGCATACGGCTGTTTAAGTGATACGGCGGCCTGAGGGGGGCCGGGTCCGCCCGGGGCGGCGGCCGGGGCCGGTCGTGGTGGGAGGGCCGGCCACCCGGTAGTGTCCGGTGCCATGACGTCACGCCCGGCGAAGGGGGGAGGCCGCTGGGTCTCGGTGGGACCCGGGCGCCTCGGTCGCTGGGTCGACGGCTTCGCCGAGCGGCACGGCCCGCCGACCGTGACGGCCACCGACGAGGCCGTGCTGTTCCAGGGCGCCGACGGCGCGACGGCCGAGTGCCTGGTGCCGTTCCCGCCGCTGACCCTTTCGGGAGGCGGTCCGCTGGCGCGCCTGGTCACCCACGCGCGCAGGGAGCGCAGGGTCGGAGTGCTGCTGGTACGGCTCGGCGGCCACGCGGCCGGGATCTTCCAGGGTGACGAGCTCTTGTCCTCGAAGGTGGGGTCGAGGCCGGTCCACGGCCGCAACGCGGCGGGGGGCTGGTCCCAGCAGCGGTTCGCCAGGCGCCGGGAGAAGCAGGTGGGACGGGCGCACGACGCGGCGGCGGAGGTGGCGCTGCGCGTCCTCGGCCCGCACCTGGCCGAGCTGGAGGCGGTGATCCTGGGCGGTGACCGGCGCGCGGTGGACGCGCTGCGGCCCGACCGCAGGCTCGCCGGGGTCCTCGCACTGGAGACGGGGCCCTTCCTGACGGTCCCCGATCCCCGGCTGGTGGTGCTCGCCGGTACCCCCGCCCAGTTCCGCGCGGTCCGCATCAGGGTGACCGACCCCACTTGATCAGGGGGAGCCTGGTCCCGCGCGCGCCGTACACTGATCGGTATGCGCACTTCCGATTGACGCCGCCCGGATGAGGCGAGACAGCCGAGCCGAGAGCCGGGAGACACAGGGCGGCGGCGGGTTCGGCCAGAGGTGAGCCTGTGTATTTCCAGTCTGGGAGTGTTCTCCAACCATGATCGTAGCTTCTGACATCGAACTGCGGGCCGGGGCCCGGCTGCTCATCGAGGGTGCGTCGTTCCGGGTCAACCCCGGGGACAAGATCGGGCTCGTCGGCCGTAACGGTGCCGGCAAGACCACGCTGACCAGGGTGCTCGCCGGCGAGGGCATGCCCGCGGCGGGCACCGTCGCCGTCACCGGCGCCGTCGGCTATCTGCCGCAGGATCCGCGTACCGGCGACCTGCAGGTGCTGGCCCGCGACCGGATCCTCTCGGCGCGCGGTCTGGACGAGGTGCTCCGAGATCTGCGGGAGGCCGAGCTCGGCATGGCCTCGGCCGACGACCGGACCAGGGATCGCGCGGTGCGCGCCTACGGGCGCCTGGAGGACCGGCTGCACGTCCTGGGTGGATACGCCGCCGAGGCGGAGGCGGCCTCGATCGCCTCCAGCCTGGGACTGCCCGACCGGGTGCTCGGCCAGCCGCTGGAGACGCTCTCCGGCGGGCAGCGCAGGCGGGTGGAGCTGGCCCGGATCCTGTTCAGCGGAGCTGAGACTCTCCTTCTTGACGAGCCGACAAACCACCTCGATGCAGACTCAATCGGGTGGCTTCGTGATTTTTTACGATCCCATCAGGGCGGCTTGATCATTATTAGCCACGACGTCGGGCTCCTTGAAGCGACGGTAAACCGGGTCCTCCACCTGGACGCCAACCGCTCGGCGGTCGACACCTACAACGTCGGCTGGAAGGCGTATCTGGCCCAGCGGGAGACCGACGAGAAGCGCAGGAGGCGCGAGCGCGCCAACGCCGAGAAGCAGGCGTCGGCGCTGATGTCGCAGGCCGACAAGATGCGTGCCAAGGCGACCAAGGCCAAGGCGGCCCAGGACATGCAGCGCCGTGCCCAGCGCCTGCTGGCCGGGCTGGAGGTGGAGCGGCGCAGCGACAAGGTCGCCAAGCTGCGCTTTCCCGAGCCCGCCTCCTGCGGGCGCACGCCGATCAGCGCGGAGGGCCTGTCGAAGTCCTACGGCTCGCTGGAGGTCTTCACCGACGTGGCCGCGGCCGTGGACAAGGGCAGCAGGGTCGTCATCCTGGGCCTGAACGGCGCGGGCAAGACCACCCTGCTGCGGATCCTGGGCGGTATCGAGCAGCCCGACACCGGCGTCGTCAAGCCCGGCCACGGGCTCAAACTCGGGTACTACGCCCAGGAGCACGAGACGATCGACCCGGGGCGGACCGTGCTGGAGAACATGCGCTCGGCCGGCGGGGAACTGGCCGACGTCGAGCTGCGCAAGGTCCTGGGCTCGTTCCTGTTCACCGGCGACGACGTGGACAAACCCGCGAGAGTGCTCTCGGGAGGCGAGAAGACGCGGCTGGCCCTGGCCACCCTGGTGCTCTCCGCGGCCAACGTCCTGCTGCTCGACGAGCCCACGAACAACCTCGATCCGGCCAGCCGAGAGCAGGTTCTTTCTGCCCTGAGGTCCTATTCTGGGGCAATTGTGCTCGTCACGCACGATGAGGGGGCTGTGGAGGCGCTACGACCCGATAGGGTGATCTTGCTACCTGACGGAGTTGAAGACGCTTGGAGCGATGAATTTTCCGATCTTGTGGCACTTGCCTGATCTTAATTTGAGCGGGTACGGATCTTTTCCCATGGAGTAGGTAGCCGATCTCGCTGAAATGACTGATCATGGCGTGAGTAACGCTGCGGAAGTCTGGCACTACAGGAGGTACTCGTGGCCGAGACTCTTAAGAAGGGCACCCGGGTAACCGGGGCCGACCGTGAAAAGCTGGCCGCCGATCTGAAGAAGCGCTACAGCGCGGGTGAGAGCATCCGCGCCCTGGCTGCTTCGACCGGCCGGTCGTACGGCTTCATCCACCGCATCCTGAGCGAGTCCGGTGTGACTCTGCGCGGGCGTGGCGGCGCCACCCGAGGTAAGTCAAAGCGCTGACCCCGCCTCGGAACGCGCGACCGCAGCCGCTCGTCCTCCACGCTGAGACGTCCCGCTCGGGCCTGTAGAACCTCATTCTAGAGAGTCGATAGGCTCGGGCGAGACGCAACAGCGACAGGCGGGAGACCGGGCGATGGCGGAAGCGGCGAATGGGGGAAGTGCGGAAAAGATCTCCTTGGCGGAGATCGGCCTGCGCTTCGAGGTGGACGGCGAGATCGCGACGATCACGCTGGACCGGCCGGACCGGCGGAACGCACAGACGTTCGCCACCTGGTCGGCACTGGCTCACATTGGTGACAACCTGCCGCAGCAGGTGAGAATCGTCGTGGTCCGAGGTGAGGGGCCGTCCTTCTCGGCAGGCATCGACCTGCGGATGTTCACCCCCGAGGGGGTTTTGGGCCAGGGATCGTTCGCCGCGGCCGCGGCACTCGACGACCCGGCCTTCGAGGAGTTGATAGCGCAGGCCCAGCGGGGGTTCCTGTGGCTGAGACGCCCCGGCATCATCTCCGTCGCGGCCGTCCACGGGCACGCGATCGGTGCCGGATTCCAGCTGGCACTCGCCTGTGACCTGCGAGTTCTGGCCGACGACGCCCAACTGTGCATGAAAGAGCCCGCCCTCGGGCTGGTCCCCGACCTGACCGGCACCAAGCCTCTGGTCGACCTGGTGGGGCTGCCCAGGGCCATCGAGATCTGCCTCACCGCCCGTCAGGTGGGAGCCCAGGAGGCGGCCAGGATCGGGCTGGCCGAGCTGGTCGTCGCCCCGGAGGAGCTGGCCGGGGCCGTACGCGACCTGACCGCCGCGCTGCTGGCGACCGGCAGGGACGCCGCCACCGCGACCAAGCGGCTGCTCCAGGGCGCGGCCGGCCGCACGCTGGAGGAGCAGAGCGCCGCCGAGCGGCGGGAGCAGATCGTGCGGATCAGGACCTTGTTCGCCGGGAGCTGACGGGGGAATGGAGCGGCCCGTCCCGGTGCTCGCATCGGGTGAGGAGGCCGGATGGCGATGATGGGCGGAGGCTTCGGCCCCCAGATGATGCGTTCCCTGCGGCGTGACAACTCGGTGACCAAGGAGCGGCTCACCCCCGGCACGGTGCGGCGCATCGCGCGATACGCCCGGCCGTTCTCCCGGCACATCTCGGCCTTCCTGGCGCTGGTCGTGGTCGGCTCGGTCATCGTGATCGTCAACCCGCTGCTGATGAAGGCGATCATCGACAACGGGATCATCCCGAAGCGCTCCGACGTGGTGCTCACCCTCGCGGTGGTCATCGCGGCCCTGGCGGTCGTCGACGCCGCCCTCACCCTGGCCCAGCGCTGGTTCTCGTCCCGGGTCGGCGAGGGCCTGATCTACAACCTGCGCACCGAGGTCTTCGACCACGTGCAGCGGATGCCGGTGGCCTTCTTCACGCGGACCCAGACCGGCGCCCTGGTCTCCCGGCTCAACAGCGACGTGATCGGCGCGCAGCGGGCGCTGACGAGCACGCTCTCCTCCGTCGTGTCCAACGTGGTGACGCTGGTGCTGGTCCTGGGCGCCATGCTGGTGCTGTCCTGGCAGATCACCGTCGTCGCCCTCGTGCTGCTGCCGGTCTTCATCCTCCCCGCCAAGTGGGTGGGCCGGAAGATGTCCGGGCTCACCCGCGAGCAGATGGAGCTCGACGCCGAGATGAGCTCCATGATGACCGAGCGGTTCAACGTCGCCGGCGCGACGGTCGCCAAGCTGTACGGCCGGCCCGAGGAGGAGGCCGCCGTCTTCGGGGCCAGGGCCGGGCGCGTGCGGGACGTCGGCGTCACCGCCGGCATGTACGGGACGGTGTTCCGGGTGGCCCTGGGCCTGGTCGCCGCGCTGGCCACCGCCCTGGTGTACGGCGTGGGCGGCCTGCTGGCCGTCGGCGACGTCTTCGAGCTCGGCACCCTGGTCGCCCTCGCCGCCCTCCTGATGCGCCTGTACGGCCCGCTGACGAGCCTGTCCAACGTGCACGTGGACGTGATGACCGCGCTGGTGAGCTTCGACCGGGTCTTCGAGGTGCTCGACCTCAGGCCCATGGTCGCCGAGCGGCCCGGCGCCGTGGTCGTCCCCGCGGGGCCCGCCGCCGTCGAGTTCGACGACGTCAGGTTCGGCTATCCGGCCGCCTCCGAGGTCTCGCTGGCCTCGCTGGAGGCGGTGGCCCGCCCCGACACCGGGCCGGGCCAGGAGGTGCTGCGCGGGGTCGGGTTCACCGCCCGCCCGGGTGAGATGATCGCGCTCGTCGGTCCCTCGGGCGCCGGTAAGACCACCATCACGAGCCTGGTCTCCCGGCTCTACGACGTCGGTGAGGGCGCGGTCCGGATCAACGGCCTGGACGTGCGCGACGCCACCCTCGGCTCCCTCCGCGACACCGTGGGCGTGGTCATGCAGGACGCCCACCTGTTCCACGACACCATCGGGGCCAACCTGGCCTACGCCAGGCCGGGGGCCACCGAGGAGGAGATCTGGGAGGCGCTGCGCGCCGCGCACATCGCCGACCTGATCGAAGGGCTCCCCGAGGGGCTGGAGACGGTGGTGGGCGACCGGGGCCACCGGCTGTCGGGCGGTGAGAAGCAGCGCCTGGCGCTGGCCAGGCTGCTCCTCAAGGCACCCCGGGTGGTCGTGCTCGACGAGGCCACCGCGCACCTGGACTCCGAGTCCGAGGCGGCGGTCCAGCGGGCGCTGAAGAGCGCGCTGGCCGGGCGGACCTCGCTGGTCATCGCGCACCGGCTCTCCACGATCCGCGAGGCCGACCAGATCCTGGTGATCCAGGACGGCCGGATCGTGGAGCGCGGCCGGCACGAGGAGCTGCTGGCCCGCGGCGCGCTCTACGCCGAGCTCTACCGCACCCAGTTCAGCTCGGAGCCGTGACCCGCGGCGGCTCACCGGTAGCCCAGGCGGGTCAGCTCCTCGCGGGCGACCTTCTCCACCAGTTCGGCGTCCGCGCCTCGGAGCCGGGTGCGCCAGACGCCGACCTTCGGCACGCTCCTGCCGTACAGGGCGACCCGGGGCACCCGCGTCTCCAGGAAGGCCGACAGCCCCTCCAGCGCCTCGGCGGGGGAGGCGGCCAGGTCCTCGTAGCGCAGGGTCAGCAACTGCTCGCGGGGGAGCTCCTGGTGCAGCGCGGCCGAGAGTCTCACCGCGCTCCGCCAGCGCAGCGCGCACTTGCCCGCCGTGGGCATGGCCTTCCACCGGTCGCCGTGCCGGCCGGAGTTCACACCGAGGAACGGGTTGGGGAACTCGGTCTCCTCGCTCAGCATGGCCGGTTTGAACCACGACAGGGCCACCGGGTCGGTCAGCATGTCGGCCACCACGTCGCGGCCGTCCCTGATCAGCTGGACGAACCTGGCGTCAGGGAACGCCTGCAGCAGCACCGAGGCGCTGTAGATCAGGTCGGGGCTGGCGTCGCCGAAGCGGGCGATCGCCCCCGGGGTCGCACACGGGCCCGCCCCGGTCACGCCGCCCGCCTCCCGGCAGGGGGCGGGACACTCCAGGCACGCGCCGGGGACGATCTGCCAGGACTCGGCCAGGGCGTCGCGCAGCACCCGGGTGGCGCCCATGCCCCGGCGGGTGATGGACGGGCGCCGGGCGAAGGCGTACACGACGTGGGCCACCGAGGCGCGTCCCATCGTGACGTGGAAGCCCGGGGAGCGCTTCAGGGCACGGGCAAGCAGGTCCGAGCCGGAGTGAGGGGCGGCGAGCACGAACACCGGCTGGCGGACCTTGATGCCGTTGACCACGAGGATGTGGGTCGGAGGTCGCATATGTGAGCCCAGTGTGGCACCGTTTGGGGAGTGAGCGAACCGGCCACGCCCATTCACGCAGGGCCGGGCGGGGCGATCGTCCCGCCCCGGCTCCGTCCCGGCGACGTGGTGGCGGTCGTCGCCCCGTGCGGGCCCCCCGATCCGCCGCGCCTGGCACGCGGCGTCCAGGCCCTGGAGGGCATGGGCCTGAAGGTCGTCGTCGGGGCCCGCGTGTTCGACCGTGACCGCTATCTGGCCGGATCGGACGCCGGGCGGGCCGCCGATCTGCGGGAGGCGTGGTGCGACCCCGCCGTGGCCGGGGTGCTCTGCGCCCGGGGCGGTTACGGCGCCACCAGGATCCTCGGCCTGCTCGACTGGGAGGCGATGCGGGCCGCGGGCCCCAAGGTGCTGGTCGGCTCCAGCGACGTCACCGCGCTGCACCGGGCGTTCGCCGTCGAACTGGGCGTCGCCTCGTGGTTCGGCCCGATGCCCGCCTGCGCGACGATCAGCGACCCCGGCGGTCCCGAGTCCGTCACCTTCGGTCACTTCGGCGACGCCCTGTTCGGCACCCCCGCGCCGATCTCCGGCGACAGGGTGATCGTCCCCGGCGGGGTGACCGCCCCGGTCGTCGGCGGCAACCTCACCCTGCTGGCCGCGCTCTGCGGCACGCCGTACGGGCTGAGGTCGCACGGCCGCATCGTGCTGCTGGAGGACGTCTGCGAGGCGCCCTACCGGATCGACCGGATGCTCACCCAGTTGCTCGGGTCCGGGTCGCTTGAGGGGGCCGCGGGGTTCGCCCTGGGCTCCTGGGTGGACTGCGGCGACCCCTACCCGACGCTGGAGGAGCGGCTCGCGCCGCTCGGGGTGCCGGTGATCGCCGGTCTTCCGGTGGGACACGGGGCCCCACAGTTCAGCGTGCTGTTAGGGGCACTTGGTGCTATTGATGCAGAATCGTGCTCTCTGACCGGCTCAATCACCGGCCCTCCGGAGGCAGTCTAGGTGCGGACCTAGGAGGAGACCGGCAGAGGGGATGGATGCGTGAGGCTGTTCCGGCGGCATCGTAACCGGCAGACCGGTGGACCCGCGCGTCCGGCCGAGGAGGTCGATCTCGACTCCCTGCTCGCACTGGTCGCCGACACCCTCGGCTACACCTGTGCCTTCGCCGCCGACGGCGGCACGCTCACCCTGTCGGGTCCCCGCCGGGTCGTGGTACGGCTGGCCGGCCTGCGGACCGAGGCCCGCAGGCGCTCGCGTGAGGACTGGCCGGTGCTCGTCTCCGAGCATCTGGCCCACGCCCTGGCCGCGATGGACGAGCCGTTCGACGCCTGCGACCTGGCCCGGGTCCGCCCGCTGCTGCGGACCCGCATCCAGCGCGACGACGACCTGGGCCCGGCCCGTGTGGTCGGCCGTCACCTCACCGCCGACCTGGTGGAGGTGCTCACCGTCGGGCACGGCGCCGCCAGGCGCCCGATCCGCCCGGAGGAGGTCGGCTGCTGGCCGATCACCGCCGCCCAGGCGCTGGAGGAGGCCCTGACCAACGCCCACAGGGAGGAACGGCTCACCATCGCCGAGGCCGACCTCGGCGGTGTGCCGGTCCGGTGGCTGAGCGGCGCCACGGCGAGCGTCGCGGCCCACCTGCGCCGCCTGGGCGACTATCTGCCGGTGCCCGCGGACGGCGCGCTCGTGGCACTGCCCGACCCGGCCACGATGATCATCCACCCGGTGGAGAGCATCGGCGTCGTCCGCGCGATCGAGCGGCTCCGGCTGTTCGCCCAGCGCGAGTGCGACCGCCTGGCCGACGCGCTCAGCCCGCAGGTCTACTGGTGGCGCGACGGCCGCCTCGCCCTCATCCGGGCCGATCTGGTCCGCCACGGCGGCCAGACCCGGCTGGTGGTGGCGCCGCCGCCGGAGTTCGCCAGGATCCTCGCCGCCCTGGCCGCCCGGCCCGGCCCCGGGGACGCGGAGACCACCGGAGGCTGAGGGCCGGCGCGAGGAGGGGCCGGCGCGAGACGGCGGCAACATCACCGGTCCGCCGCGAACCGTAGGATGGTGCCCTCCCGCCCCGCACTCACCCCGGCGATCCCTCCGCGCATCCGGATCGTTCCCCGCGTGCCCGTTGCGATGGGACGCGGCCTGCGAATGCGGGATGATCGGGTCCGCATCTAGGAGGAGTGGGAAATGGCGCAGTGGTGCCTCGGTGTCGATCTCGGGACGAGCTTCTCCGCCGGGGTCATAGCCGCCGAAGGACGCTTCGACATCCTGGAGGTCGAGGGGGAGCGGCGCATTCCCTCCGCCGTCATGCTCGACGAACGCGGAACGCTGGTGGCGGGCCGGATCGCCCAGCGGGGGATAGCGATCAGCCCGGAACGCGTCGAACGCAACCCCAAACGCTATGTCGGCCGGGGCCGGATGCTGCTGGGCGGGGTCCCGGTGGACGTGGCCGACGCCATGGCGGCGCTGCTCGAACTGTTCGTGACCGAGGGCCGGCGCCGGTTCGACGGGGCGGCGCCCGACTGCATCGCGCTGACCCATCCGGTCGCCTGGGCCGCCGACCGCAAGGCCGTGCTGCTGGAGGCCGCCAAGAAGGTCGTGCGCGGAGTGCGGATCGTGCTCATCGACGAGCCCGTCGCCTCGGCCCGCTACTTCGCCACCGCGGGGCGGGCGGACGCCGGATCCCACCTGGCCGTCTACGACCTCGGTGGCGGCACCTTCGACGCCGCCGTGCTCGCCGTGGACGGCAGTGACTTCAGGGTCGTCGGCGAGCCGGGCGGCAGTGACGAGATCGGCGGAGAGGGGTTCGACGAGCGGGTCTTCACCTTCCTCGGCACGCAGATCGAGCGGCTCGACGCCGAGTGGTGGCAGCAGGTGACCACCAACCCCGAACGCCGCTACGTGAGCTACGCCGCCGACCTGCTCAAGATGTCCAGGGAGGCCAAGGAGGCCCTGTCGAAGTTCGAGACCTCCTCCCACTACGTGGTCGGCATCAACGAGGACGTGCACATCGCCAGGGGCGACCTTGAGGATCTGATCGGCGGGGAGATCCTCAAGACCGTCGGCATCCTCGGCGAGACGATCCGCGGCGCCGGCATCCGGGAGGACGAGCTGGCCGCGGTGTTCATGACCGGGGGCGCCAGCCGCATGCCGCTCGTCCAGCAGGCCGTGCGCGACCGGCTCGGCGACCGGGTGCGGACCTACGACGACCCGAAGATCGTCGTCGCCTACGGCGCCGCGCAGCTCGCCTGGAAGCTCAAGGTCGAGCACCCCGACCGCGCCCCCGACCTCGCCCCCGGCCGGGCGGGCGGTCCCACCGGAGGCCACCGGGCCCTCACCCCGGCGGGCGCGACCGGGGGACATCCGGTCCCCGCCGGTCCGGGCGCCACCGCCGGGCACCCGGTCGTCACCGGTGGGGAGGGTCGTCCCGCGGCCTCCGGCGGGCCCGCCGTCCACGGCGTCGAGAAGGTCATGGACGGCGTGCTGGAGGCGCGCGCCGAGGCCGGCCGGGTCTTCGTCCATCAGGCGTTCGACAGCGGACATCTCCTGCGCAGGCTCGACGGGATCGAGGGGCGCCACGACCGCGAGTTCGGCTTCGGCAGGCTGGTGGAGTGGGCCGCCTCGGATCAGGGCGTCGTCGCGGTGGAGCAGGTCGGACCGGCTCAGGTGCTGGTCCGCACGCTCACCCCCGACCTGGCCGTCCGCGGTACCCACCCGCTCCAGATGTGGGGCAACCCGGCGGTGATCGCCCACGGCCGTACGGCGTGGGTCTTCTTCCAGTCCAGGCAGCCCACTCCGGTCGACACCGCGGTGGGCCTGCCCTGGGGGGAGACCGGGCAGCTGGCGATGATCGAACTGGACCTGGGCGGCGGATTCCTCTTCCAGCCGCCCCAGCTCCGCGATCTGGGGCCCTACGCCCAGTGGTTCCTCAACGAGGACAACAGGCTGCGGCGCCTCGTCGACCAGGAGGGGCCCAGCGGCACCGAGCCGTCGCCGTCGATGGGCGCGCCGGGCTGCACCGTGGTGCTCGGGCAGTTCAGCAGCAACAAGCCGATGTTCCAGAACAGGCACCACGACTTCAGGCCGTGGCAGGTGCTCTGCCTGGTCGACCCCGGCGGCGTCGTGCGCCCGACGGTGAGGGAGCCCCGGCGCGGCTGGCTCCACCAGGTCGTGCTGCACAACGGCAGGTGGTTCACCTCCAGCTCGGCGGGCCTGGAGGTGGACGCCGCGAACGGTCGGACCAGGCTGGTCATGCCCCGGCCCCGGGCCGGCGCCCTCCGCTGGTTTCCCGCGGGCTCCCAGATCTACGCGGTCGGCGCGGAACAGGTGAGCCCGGCCCGGGGCTGGTCGGTCGGGATCTTCGATCAGCGATCCCACACGCTGGAGTTCCTGATGGGCAAGCAGTCGGCGACCCTGGCCGGTCACCTCACGTCCAGGCACCGCTGGGAGCGCCCCCGCCTGGTCGCGGACGGCGACTCGATGTGGATGACCATGCTGGACGCGGGCCGGAGCAGGCTCCTGCACGTCACCCCCGGCGGGGCGCGGGAGGTGCACCGCACGCCCGGGCTGTTCGAGCCGGTCGCCCGGGTCCCCACCGGCCTGCTCTGCCTGCACCGCCCCGGGGACGCGGCCGGGACGACCCGCGACCGGCCGGCCACCCTGGTGCACCTGCCGCTCTGACGGAGAGGCGGGGCCGTCAGGCTCTGACCGGGGCGCCCAGGGCGCCCAGGGCGCCCGGAGCGGCAGGGGTGGCAGGGGACGCCACCGCGGCGCCCAGGGCGGCCACCGCGGTGGCGAGTTCCCCGCGCAGCTCATGACCGCGGGCGGTGAGGGCGTCGATCGCCGCGATGCGGTCCTTACCCGACTGCCGTGCCCGCAGGCGGTCGGCGGCCGAGCGGGCGGAGGCGGACTTCAGCTCCGCGCGCCTGCCCTCCAGCTCCTTGCGCCGCCGCAGCAGGCTCTCGTCCGCGGCCTGCTCGACACCCACCCGCCAGGTGGCCACCATCCGCTCAAGGTCGAGCGTCATCTCCCGGGAGACGACCGCGAACTGGTCGCGGAGCGCCCCCCTGATCGCCGCCTGGCTGCGCTGCACCTTCTCCAGCGAGCGCCGCCCCATGAAGATGGCCGCGCCGAGCGCCGGGGCGACCAGGATGAAACCCACCGGACCGAGCAGGGCCGCGGCCAGACCACCGAACGACAGCCCCATCGACACCGAGGGCAGCACGTCGCGCACCATGTCCACGTTGACCGGGTCGTCGGCCGCCTGGTCCCCCTTGACCTGGACCTGCGTCAGGTTCGGCATCGCCCGCCGGTCCGCGGCCAGCTCCACCGGGTCGAGGCCGAGGTCACCGGCGAAGGAGTTCAGCGTGGTCCTCGCCAGGGTCTCCACGTCGTAGACGATCTGCGTCCAGGCGGCCTCCAGCGACCGCTGGGCGCTCTCCGGCAGCTCGGTCATGTACTTGTCCAGCTGGGCCTGGCTCTTCAGCGTGGCGATCGCGTTCTCGTACGGCTGGCGGATCTCGGCCACCCGCGCCGCCACGATCCCGGCCACCTCACGCCCGAGGAAGGTGTTGGCCACCGCGCCGGCCCTGCGGCGGGCGCTCAGCTCGGCCAGCCCCGTCAGCTCGCCGTCCACCTCGGCGAGCCGGGCGGTCACGTCGCCCTCGTCCTCGGAGCCGACGGCGACGTCGTCCCCGGCGCCCGTGGCCAGCGAGCCCAGCACGGACAGCGCGGCGGCGACCACGGTGGCGCCGCGCGCGGACTCCCTGCCCTCGGCGAACCCCCGCAGGTGCCGCTCCAGCACGTCCATGCCGCTGCGGGCCCGCAGCGTGTCGGCGCGCTCCCGCCGTCCCTCCCGCCGTTTGACCTCGGCTGCCTCGGCGAGCTTGGAGCTCACCGGGATCCAGGGCGCCTCCAGCAGCGCCTTCAGCGTCGCGGCCCTGCCCGGGGCCGCGGCGATCGCCTCGGTGACGAAGGTCCGCAGCCGGGCCTTGTTCTCCTCCTGCAGGCGCTGCCAGTTGGCCGAGTCCTCCACCTTGGTCAGCACGAACGCGATGGCCTGGACCCGCTCGGCGGCCTCGGCGAGGAACTCCAGCTCGTGCCTGAGCACAGGCTGGTCCTGCGCGCTGAGCGTGAAGAGCAGGGCGTCGGCCCTCTGGAGCATGGCCACGGTCACCTGCCGGTGTCCCACGGTGAGGCTGTCCACACCCGGGGTGTCGAGCAGCCGCAACCCGTCGAGCAGCGGGTTGTCGAGGGTGATGTCCACGCTGACCACGTCGCGGCGCTTGCCGGCGTCGCCGCGCATCGAGGCGTAGTCGGGGATCGACTCGACGGTGATCGGAGTCTGGACGAGCCCCTGCTCGGTGCTGCGGTGCACGACCGCGGCCGGCCCGGGGCCCCGCCGCAGGGACAGAAAGCAGTTGGTGGCCACGTCGGCGTCCACCGGGAGCAGGTCGGGGTGGCCCACCAGCGTGTTGAGCAGGCGGCTCTTGCCGCGTTTCTGCGCTCCGGCGACCACGATGTCGGTGCACTCGTCCTTCCACCTGGCCGCGCTGGCGGCCAGCACCTCGGCCAGGTCCGGCCTGCCGCACCGGCCGGCCAGCCCGTGGACCTCGTTGGCGTAGCGCAGCAGCCGGGCCACCGGGCCCGCCGGGTCGGGGGTCGTCATGGGCTCTCCTGTCGGGGGTCTGCCGGTGTCGGTTTTCACGGACCGTCCTGGTGGTAGCGCGACCAGACGGTCTCGCAGGTCTCGCAGAGGGTCTCGGCCGCCCGTCGCTGCCGCAGCGAGAGCGGCCGGTGGGTGAGGATCCGGAAGCGGGCGGCCAGGGCGGCGCCGTAGCCCGCCACCTCGGCCCGGGGGGTGCCGGGCGGCGCGCCGAGCTGTGTGGCCAGCTCGGTGCCCGAGAGCAGGAGGTCCAGCGCCCTCCGGTCGGCGGCGGGGAGCATCGGGGAGGAGAGCAGCGCCTCGACCTCGGCCGGGTCCACCCGGATCGCCGGGAGCGGGTCGCCGCCCCCGGCGCCCTGGCCGGGCTCCGCGGCGGAGGCCCCGACGGCCAGATCCTCCAGGACGGTCAGCACGTCCCTGGCCCGATGGCCGCCGGTACGGCCCTCGCTCATCATGGCGAGCGTGCGCCAGCGCATCGAGGCCGCCGTGGCCGCGGCGGCGATCTCCGCGGCGGAGGCCTCCGAGGGCAGGCCGAGCTGTTCCGCCGGGGTGTCGTGGCGGGCCATGCGGAGGAGCTCGCCGGTCATCCCCTCGTTCAGGACAAGTGTTCCCCGGCCCAGAGCCTCGGCCGCGGCGAAGATCCGCAGGCCGCCCAGGGCGGTCGCTATCGGCCTGTTCTCGTCGAGCTGGGCCGCCAGGGCCTCCAGGACGGCGCGGTCCGAGCCCAGCGCGGGCGAGCGGGCGATCCGGCGGAGCCTGGTCAGCGCGTCGAGGGCCTTCAGCTGGTCGGCGCGGCGGGTGAAGTGGGCGATGCCCGCGGCCACTGAACCGGTCGCGGCCCGCCCCGCCGAGGAGTATCCCGACCGCTCCAGCAGGTGGGCGGCGAGGGCGGCCGTGTCCGGCGCCTCACCCCGCCGGAGCGCGCCGACCGCGGTGGCGATGCCGTAGCGGTGCAGCCGTTGCACCAGGCGGTGTCTTACCTCGGCGGGTACCGGCAGGCCGGCGGCCGTGCGGAAGTCGTCCAGGTCGAGGAGCCAGTCCTCCAGGTCGTCCTCGTCGAGCCCGGCCAGCAGGGACAGTGCCTCCGTCTCATCGGCGTCCAGCGGGCACGCGCGCGCGGTCTCGGCGAGCAGCCCGATCACCGGGACCACGTCGAAGACGGAGGTGCGCAGGTCCTCGTAGCCCTTGGCGGCCAGCCGCCTGGCGGTCGGCCAGGGGTCGTCCTCGTCGCCGCGCCGGTCGACCTGGCCGAGCACGGCGAGGGTGTTGACGCAGCTCATGCCGCACGCGTCGGTGAGGCCGCGGAACTCGGCGAGGGTGGTGTCGTCGAATTTCTGAACGTAGCGGAGCACGTAGATCATCGCCTGGGCGCGGTCGTCCTCCTCGCCGGAGCCGAAGAGCATGCTCCGGGCCGCACGCTCGTTGGCCGCCGTCACCGTGTTCATCCCGGGGGTGTCGACGATGGTGACCGCGCGCAGCGACGGCAGGTCCAGCGTGACGCGCAACCGGCGGATCCCGGCCACGTCCACGCCCAGCTCGGTGGGGAGCCGGTGGCCGGAAAGCAGCCGGGAGTGGGCCACGCCGCCGTCTGTGAGCTCGATCGTGATGCGGCCGTCGTCCTCGCCGTACTCGTACTGGGTGACCACGAAGGTGCACTCGCCCGCGTCCACCGGGGCGACGGGCAGGCCGAGCAGCGCGTTGACCAGCGTCGACTTCCCGCTGCTCACCGCGCCCGCCACCGCGATCCGCAGCGGCGCCTCAAGGTCGGCGCGCACCTGCGACACCCGCTCGCGCAGCTCCGCCCCGGAGAGTTTGGCGAAGGTGGTGTCGCACAGGTGACGGAGCAGGTCCGCGGGTCCTGCCGTCACCTGTGGTGACCGGGGCCTCGGATTATCACGGTCCAATATCATGACGAGCTACCTCATACCGGGCAATCGTGCGGCGTGGTGTCATTGGCTGATTTTTTACACTCGGGGAGGATGTGTGACCGATGACCAGCGCGCCGCCGAGCAGTACAGCCGAGGACGAGGACCTTCTGCTCGCCGCGGCTCGGACGGGTGACGAGGCGGCCTTCGCCGAGCTGTGGGCCGCGGCGAGCCGCCCGGCCTTCGGGGTCTGCTACCACCTGACCGGAAACCGCGCCGACGCGCTCGACGCGCTGCAGGAGACGCAGCTCGCCGCCTGGCGGGGCCTGGCCGCCTTCCAGGGCAGGGCACCCTTCCGGGCCTGGGTCCTCGCCATCGCGCGCAACGCCGCCCACACGGTGGTCCGGCGCCGCCCTCCCGGCGGGCCGCTCCTCGCCGAGCTGGCCGAGGAGCCCGCGGTCGCCCACTCCTTCGAGGACGCCGTCGCCCGACTGGCCGACCTGCGCCGGGCGCTGGCCACGCTGCCCGCCCCCCAGCGGGAGGCGCTGCTGCTCTGGGCGGGCGGGCTCACCTACGAGCAGGTGGCCGTCTCGCTTGAGGTGCCGCTCAGCACGGTGAGGACCTGGATCCACCGGGCCAGGCGGAGGCTGCAGGCCGGTCTCGCCGGCGGCTGAACCTCTCACGGCTCCGTTCCGCCCCCGGGTGACTCGTGGCGGTAGACGGCGACCTTGGGCACCCGGATCACGTGGTCACCGTCGGCGTATCCCCGCTTGACGGTCTCCGCCACCACGCCGTGCAGCTCGGGCCGTGCGGTCGGCTCGGTGCCGAACGCCTCGTGCAGGCGCGGGTCGAAGCGCCGCCCGTCCGCGACGATCTCCCGCACCCCGGCCCGGTGCAGCGCGTCCAGGAGCGTGCCGGCGAGCCGGGGATGCCGCTCGGCGATCTGGTCCAGACAGCCGATGCAGGACTCCACCAGCGCCGCCCGCTCCGGACGGCCCTGGGCGAAGAGGCGCTCCACCTGCTGGGTCAGCGCCTGGCTGATCCCGCTCCCGGCGACCTCGGCCAGGGCGTCCTCCAGCGGGCCGGCCTCGGCCGACCCGGGCGGTCCGGATCCGGGAGGTCCGGAGGGTACGGCGGGCGGCCCCGGCGCGGGCGGTCCCGGTGGGGGCGGCGTCGGCATGGACGGCTGCGGCATGGGCGGCTGTGGTGGCGCGTACGACGCCGGCGCCGAGCCCGGAGGGCCGGGCACGCCCGGCCAGACGGCGGCCTCCGGCGCGGTCCGCCGGTTCCGCCGCCACAGGTGGACACCCGTACCGGCCACCACGAGGGCCCCCGCCGCCAGCGCGAGCGCCAGCGACAGCGGAACCCGCGGCGCTCCCGGCGGAGCGAACCCGTCCCGCGTCCCCGCGCCGCCGGGAGCGACCCCGCGCCCCCTGTCGTCCCGCAGCGGCCGGACGCCCTCCTCGTCCGCGAGGCCGGGCCGGACCGGCGCCGGCGACGTGACGACGGTGGCCGCCCTCCCGTCGGCCCCTCCCGCCACCGCGCCGCAGCCGGTCAGCGCCGGCCCGGCCAGGAGCAGCAGGGGCAGGAGCGCGCGTCGGTCTGTCATCGGATGTCTTTCTCGTCGGCGGCGCCCGTGTGACCCGAGTCCGGGTCCCCCCTGGTGGGATCACACGGGCCCGTACCGGGGCGTGTGATCAGATGGTCGGGAAGGGGCCCTGGGTCTGGGTGTAGTCGGCGATCCCGTCGCCGTCGAGGTCGACCCGGGCCTCGTCGATGTAGCCGTCGCCGTCGTTGTCGAGGTAGACGACGTCGGTGACACCGTCGCCGTCGGTGTCGTAGCGCTCCTCGTCGGCGTAGCCGTCGCCGTCGACGTCGATCAGCTGGGCGTCGGTGCTGCCGTCCCCGTCGTAGTCGACCAGGTCGGTGGTGGTGACGTCGAAGTCGCTCATGGTGGTTCCCTTCAGATCGTGTTCATCAGATGAGAGTGACGACCGCGATGATTTGTTGCACCCGGAGAGGAAGTTTTTTCCGGTCCCCGATCCGCCGCTCCCGGCCTCCTGACGCGCCGGGCCGCCGGTTCTCCCGGCCGGCGGTCTCAGCCGAGCAGCCGGGCCGTGTGGATCAGCGGAACATGGCTGAAGGCCTGCGGAAAGTTGCCGACCAGGCGGCCGTGGCGGGGGTCGTACTCCTCGGCGAGCAGGCCGACGTCGTTGCGGAGCGTCAGCAGGCGTTCGAACAGCTCGATCGCCTCCCGCCTGCGCCCGATCATCGCCAGCGCGTCGGCCATCCAGAAGCTGCACGCCAGGAACGCGCCCTCGCCGCCGGACAGGCCGTCCACGTCGTTGGCGGTACTCACCGGGTAGCGCAGTACGAAGCCGTCGACCATCAGCTCGCGCTGGACCGCCTCCACGGTGCCGATCACCCGGGGGTCCTCGGGCGGCAGGAAGCCGACCGCCGGGATCAGCAGCAGTGAGGCGTCCAGCTCGGCCGAGCCGTACGACTGGGTGAAGGTCCCCCGCCCGGTGTCGAAGCCCTTGTCGCAGACCTCGGCGTGGATCCGGTCGCGCAGCTCCCGCCAGCGCTCCGCCTGGCCGGGCCGGCCGAAGTGCTCCACCTGCTTGACGGCCCGGTCCAGGGCGACCCAGCACATCACCTTGGAGTGGGTGAAGTGCCTGCGCGGGCCGCGGACCTCCCACAGGCCCTCGTCGGGCTCGTCCCAGTGGGTCTCCACGTATTCGATGAGCTCGCGCTGGATGGTCCAGGCCCGGTGGTCCGGCTCCATGCCCGAGACCCGGGACATGTACAGGGAGTTCATCACCTCTCCGTAGACGTCCAGCTGGAGCTGGGTGACCGCGCCGTTGCCGATCCTGACCGGCCGGGAGTTCTCATACCCTGGGAGCCAGTCGAGCTCCAGCTCGGTCAGCCGGCGTTCCCCGGTAACGCTGTACATGATCTGCAGGTCCTGCGCGCGGCCGGCGATCGCCCGAAGCAGCCACGCGCGCCAGTCGCGGGCCTCGTCCAGGTATCCGGCGCCGACGAGGGCCTCCAGGGTCATGGTGGCGTCGCGCAGCCAGCAGTAGCGGTAGTCCCAGTTGCGGACCCCGCCGAGATCCTCCGGCAGCGAGGTGGTCGGGGCGGCGACGATGCCCCCCGTGGGGGCGTAGGTGAGCGCCTTGAGCGTGATCAGCGAGCGGACCACGGCCTCGCGCCACGGCCCCCGGTAGGCGCACTGGTTCACCCACTCCTCCCAGAGCGACTCCGTCTCGGCCAGTTGCTCGAAGGGGTCGATCTCCACCGGCTTGGCCTCGTGCGAGGGGTGCCAGGTGAAGACGAACGCCAGCCGGTCGCCCTCGGAGACCTGGAACCTCGCCTTGTGCGCGTAGTCGCCGCCCTGTAGCGGGACGGGGGAGTGCAGCCACACCGAGTCGGGGCCGCCGACGGCCTGCAGCAGGCCGTCGGTGCGGCGCACCCAGGGCACGATCCGGCCGTAGTCGAAGCGGATGCGTATCTCGGTGGCCATCTCCACCGTGCCCGTCACGCCCTCCACGATCCTGACCAGGTCGGGGTTGAGATGCCGGGTGGGCATGAAGTCGGTGACCCGGACCGTGCCGTCCGGAGTGTCCCACTCGCTCTCCAGCACCAGCGACTCGCCCTTGTAGCGCCGCCGGGTGGCCAAGGGCCGCTGGGCGTCCGCCGGGCCGAGCCACCACTGCCCGTTGTGCTTGTCGCCGAGCAGCGCCGCGAAGCACGCCGGCGAGTCGAACTGGGGCAGGCAGAGCCAGTCGACGGAGCCGTTGCGGCCGATCAGGGCAGCCGACTGCATGTCGCCGATGAGCGCGTAGTCCTCGATCCGCATGTGCTTGACGCTAACGCCCCGGGGCCCGTACCTCAGCCCTTGGGCCGCGTCCGCGGCATGAAGAACTGGCTCAGCGGCCCGATGGCCAGGGCGAACACCACGGTGCCGAAACCCACGACGCCGCCGAGCGACCAGCCGGCGGCCAGCACCGTGACCTCGATGAGCGTGCGGGCCGAGCGGATGGACAGGCCGAGGCGGTTGAGGCCGGTCATCAGGCCGTCGCGGGGGCCGGGGCCGAGACCCGCGCCGATGTAGAGGCCGGTCGCCGCCCCCGTCGCGACGACGCCGAGCGACAGGTAGGCCCAGCGCGCCACCAGCGGCTCCGGAGCCGGGGCCAGCCACATGGCGGCGTCCGCGAACAGGCCGAGGAGGACGACGTTGCTGACGGTGCCGATGCCCGGCCGCTGCTTGAGCGGGATCCACAGCAGCATGACCAGGGCGCCCACCAGGATGATCCACGCGCCGATGGACAGGCCCAGGTGGATGGAGAGGCCTTGGTGGAACACGTCCCAGGGGCTGCCGCCGAGGCGGGACTCGATCTGCAGGGCGATGCCCACGCCGTAGAGCGCCAGACCGGCGTACAGGCGGAACAGGCGGTTGGGGAACGATCCAAGGGTGGGAAGGGAGAGTTCGCTCATAGTGCTATCAATCGTCCAGGTCGCCGTCGCCTGGCAAAAGGGCCAATCGCGATAAGTGGCTTTATACTGGTCCAGGTGGACCGATATCTGAGCGGGCCCCAGCTCGCCCGCCTCGTGGCGATCGACCCCGGCGCCAGGCCGTACTACAGGGCGCTGGCCGAGGCCGTGCGCTCGCTGGTCCTCGACGGGCTGCTGCCCGTGAGGGTGCGGCTCCCGGCCGAGCGGCACCTGGCCGAGGCCCTGGGTGTCAGCCGTACCACCGTGACCGCGGCCTACGACCGGCTCCGCGAGCGGGGCTACCTGGAGAGCAGGCAGGGCGCGGGCAGCTGGACCGCCCTGCCCGACGCCGGTTCGCTGGGCGCGGAGAACCCCTGGATCGCCGCCGCCGACGACGGGCTGCTGCCGTTGCACTCCGCGGCCCCGCTGGCGGCCTCGACGCTCCCCGCGGCGATCGCCTTCGCGGGCGAGCACTACCCGCGCCACATGCTCGGCCCGGGCTACGACCCGGCCGGGATCGCGCCGCTGCGCCAGGCGATCGCGGACCGCTACACCACGCGCGGCCTGGCCACCCGGCCCGAGCAGATCCTGGTCACCGCGGGCGCCCAGCACGCGATCCACCTGCTGACCACGATGCTGCTGCCGGCGGGCGCCCCGATCCTGCTGGAATCACCCACCTACCCGCACGCGATCGACGCGGCCAGGCTGCGCGACGCCAGGATCGTCTCCGTCGGCGTTCCCGACGACGGCTGGCACCTTGACCTCCTCACCTCCGCGATGCGTCAGTCGGCCGCCCGCCTCGCCTACGTCGTTCCCGACTTCCAGAATCCGACCGGGCACCTGATGGACGACGCCACGCGCGCCGGTCTGGTCGGCGCGGCCAGGAAGTACGACACGACGCTGATCGTGGACGAGAGCTGGAGCGAGCTGGCGATCGACGAGGTGCCCCGGGTCGCGCCACCGGCCGCGTTCGACACCGACGGGCGGGTGATCTGCGTCGGGTCGGCGTCCAAGCTGTGGTGGGGCGGGCTGCGCATCGGCTGGATCCGGGCCGGTGCCGCCCTGGTCCGCCGCCTGGCCGTGCTCCGCGCGGCCGTGGACATCGCCAGTTCCCTGTTCGAGCAGCTGGTGGTGACCAGGTTGTTCGAGGACATCGAGGAGACCAGGGCGGAGCGCCGCCGGACTCTCGGCGCGTCCCGGGCCGCGCTGGTGGCCGGGCTGGCCGAGCACATGCCCGACTGGAGCTTCACCGTCCCCCGGGGCGGCGGATCGCTCTGGGTGCGGCTGCCCGGCCCGTCGGGCACCGCGCTGGCCGACGCCGCGGCCTGCCACGGCGTACGGCTCGCCCCCGGCACCTGGTTCGGCGTGGACGGCACGCTGGAGGGACGGGTGCGCCTGCCGTTCACCCAGCCGCCGCAGGTGCTCACCGAGGCCGTGAGCCGCATCGCCGAGGCCAGGGTCAGGGGCCCGTACGGCACGCGCCCGGCCCCGCCCCTCACCCCGGCGCTGTGAGGGGCCGCCGCGATCACGTCAGGACCCCCGTCCCGGGGCCCGCGTCGTCAGTCCCGCGCGACCCCCCTGGCCAGCGGCGCGCGGAGCCGGAGCCGCATGGCCGCGATGCGCAGCCCGAAGGTCAGCACGGCCGCCGACAGCGTGGCCGGCCAGCCGTGCAGGTCGAGGGTGTAGAGCACGGCCATGATCGCCGAGCCGAGCATGGCGGGCACCGCGTACAGCTGACGGTCGTACAGCAGGCTGGGAATCTGGCCTGCCAGGACGTCGCGCAGGACTCCGCCGCCGACCGCCGTGGTGACGCCGAGCAGGGCCGCGTGCAGCGGGCTGAGGCCGTGGTTCATCGCCTTCTCCGTGCCGACCGCGCAGAACAGGCCCAGGCCCGCGGCGTCGAGCACGTCCACCGCGGGCATCACCCGCTGCACATGCGGATGCCAGAAGAAGACGATCGCCGTGGCGGCGACGGGGACGAGCACGTAACCCGTGCTGAAGAAGGCCGCGGGCCGCACGTTGAGGATCAGGTCGCGCAGGATTCCGCCGCCCAGCGCGGTCATCTCCGCCAGCACGGCCATGCCGACCACGTCCAGCCGCTTGCGGACGCCCACCAGCGCGCCGGAAAGGGCGAAAACAAAGATTCCGACGAGGTCGAGCAGATGGTTCACCGGTGAATCATCCCATGACCGGCTTTATGTGTTCTCCGCGGTCCGCTCCGGCCCGGCGGTCTCGTCGTCCTCCCGCATCATGTCCCGGAGTCTGGGGACGTACAGGAGGAGCACCACGCCGGCGGCGACGGCGATCGCCGCCAGGCTGAGGAAGTACGCGGGTTCCGGCAGGTGCTTCCTCAGCCGGCCGGTCTGCCCGCCCACCGCGTCGCCCACGGAGATCGCGATGAACCAGACCCCGAGCATCTGGCCCTTGAACGCCCGGGGGGCGAGCTTGGTGGTGACCGAGAGCCCGACCGGGCTCAGCGCCAGCTCTCCGAAGACCTGGACGAGGTAGACCAGCACCAGCCACCACACCGACACCCGCCCACCCCCGGCCAGCTGGGCGGCCAGGGCCATGACCACGAAGCTCAGGCCCACCATGAGCAGTGCGAAGGCGAACTTCTGGGGGGCGGTCACCCGGTTGCCCAGCTTGACCCAGAGCACGGCGAAGACCGGCACGAAGATCATGATGAACAGCGGGTTGAACGACTGGGTGGTCGCGGGGGTGATCCGGACGCCGAACAGCGTCAGGTCGGTGTGGCTCCCGGCGAAGAACAGCAGCACGGTCGGGGCCAGATCGTAGATCATCCAGAAGATGGCGGCGGCCGTGAACAGCCAGATGTAGGCCCGCATCCGGGAACGCTCACCGTCGGTCAGGTTGTGGCTGCCGAGCAGGATGTAGCCGAAATAGGCCACTGGGACGATCATGATGACCACCGTCACCGCCAGCGCGAAGGCGTCGAGGGTGAGCGTGCCCGAGGCCGTCCAGAGCGCCAGCCCGGTGGCGACCACGGCGACGGTGACGACCACGGCGAGGCCGAGGTGCCCGCGCTCACGGGGGGTCAGCCGGTGTCCGGGCGCGTCGCCCACCCCCCGCAGGTGGCGGCGGCCCAGTACGAACTGGACCAGGCCCAGGGCCATGCCGACCGCCGCGGCCCCGAACCCCAGATGCCACCGGTCGCCCGCCGCGAGCCAGCCGACCACGAGGGGGGCGATGAAGGCGCCCAGGTTGATGCCGAGGTAGAAGATGGAGAACCCCGCGTCCCGGCGCGCGTCGTCGTTCTCGGGATAGAGCTTGCCGACCATCGCGGAGATGTTCGGCTTCAGCAGCCCCGTCCCCATGACGATGAGCAGCAGGCCGAGCGCGACGAAGGCGCCCGTCCCGACGGGTACGGTCATGCTGATGTGGCCGCACATGATGGTGAGACCACCCCACAGCACCGCCTTGCGGGTGCCGAGGATCCGGTCGGCGATCCAGCCGCCGGGCAGGGCGACCAGATAGATGAGGGCGCCGTAGATGCCGACGACCGCCTGGGCCGTGCTCTGGCTCAGCCCCAGCCCGCCGACGGCGGGGGAGGCGGCCATGAAGGTGGCCAGGATGGCGCGGAGGCCGTACCAGCTGAAGCGTTCCCACATCTCGGTGCCGAACAGCGTGGCGAGGCCGCGAGGATGTCCGAAAAAGGACTTCTCATCGGTGCCCGTCCCCGATGTCATGATGCCTCCCGGCGGCATGAGGTGACCGAACGCTAACTCTACGTACACGTCCGGTCACCGTGCCGCCGCAGGCTGTGGATTGTGGCGCCTCCCATCGTCCGCGGGGTCTTGTTCCGGGGAAGACCATGTGGTGCGATGCATGCCACTCATGCAGGTGAGCCGTCTCAGGAGGCGCGTCCATGGCCGGTGTCCTTGAAGAGCGTGCGGCGATCGAGCGGGAGATCGCGGGCCGTACCGTCTGCGCCCAGCTCAGGGAGGCCGTGGAGCGCGACCCCCGCGCCCCGGCCTACTCCGACCCGGCCGAGGGGGGCTGGACGACCCTGACCTACGCCGAGGCCCGGCAGCGGATCCTGGAGATCGCCGCCGGTTTCGCGGCGCTCGGGCTGCGGCCGGGGGAGGCGGTCGCGCTGATGATGGTCAACCGCAGCGAGCACGTCCTGGCCGACCTCGGCGCGGTGCACGCCGGCGGCGTGTCCTGCTCCGTCTACTCCACCTTCGCCCCGGAGCAGGTGGCCTTCGTCGCCGGCGACGTCGGCGCGAGGATAGCGGTGCTGGGCGGCCCGGCCGATCTGGCCAGGTGGGAGCCGGTGCTGGCGGACCTTCCCGGACTCCGCACGATCGTCATGCTGGAGGGCGCCCCGCCCGGCGACCCCTTCGTCACCTGGGACGACCTGCTGGCCCTGGGGCGGGCGAGGCTCGCCGAGGATCCGGCCGCGATCGACGCCCGGTGGCAGGCGGTTACCGCCGAGGACGTCCTGACGGTGCTGTACACCTCCGGCACCACCGGCAACCCCAAGGGCGTGCCGCTGACCCACGCCAACGTGTTCTTCGAGGTCGTGGCGACCGACCGGATGACCGGGCTGCCCGAGAAGGGCACCCAGATCTCCTACCTCACCTACGCGCACATCGCCGAGCGCGTGCTGAGCCTCTACCTGCCGCTGTTCAAGCTCTCCCACGTCTACTTCTGCACCGACCCCGCCCAGCTGGGCGCCGTCCTCGGCCAGGTCAGGCCGGTGCTGTTCTTCGGCGTCCCGCGCGTCTGGGAGAAGATGGCCGCCCGGCTGCGGGCGCTGCTGTCCGCCCAGCCGCAGGAGCGGCAGGAGAGCGTGCGCCGGGCCATGGCCGCCGGGCTGGCCTACGTCGAGGCCCGCCAGTACGGGCGGACGCCCTCCGCCGAGGTCCTGGCGGCCTACCGGCGGGCCGACGCCGAGCTGCTGTCGATCATCCGCTCGATGATCGGCTTCGACAACGCGGGCTGGCTGGCCACCGCGGCCGCGCCGATGCCGATCGACGTCCAGCGCTTCTTCGCCGGGCTCGGGCTGTGCCTGCTCGACGTGTACGGCATGACCGAGACGACGGGCGCGTTCACCGCCAACGCCCCGGACCGGTTCAAACTCGGTACGGTCGGCCCGGCCGGTCCCGGCGTCGAGGTGCGCATCGCCGAGGACGGCGAGATCCTCACCCGCAGCCCCGCCAACGCCCGGGGCTACCTGAACCGGCCCGAGGCGACCGCCGACCTGCTGGACGAGGACGGCTGGCTGCGCACCGGGGACGTGGGCTCCGTCGACGAGGACGGCTTCGTCAGCATCGTCGACCGTAAGAAGGAGCTCATCATCACCTCGGGCGGCGAGAACATCTCCCCGGCCAACATCGAGAACCACCTCAAGGAGCACCCCCTCGTCGGCCAGGCCCTGGCCTACGGCGACGGCAGGCCGTACCCGGTGGCGATCCTCACCCTCGACGGCGAGGTGGCCCCCGGCTGGGCGCTGAGCCGGGGCATCGCGTTCACCACCCTGTCCGAGCTCGCCGGCCACCCCGACGTCCTCAAGGCCGTGGAGAGCGCGGTCGCCGGGGCCAACGAGAGGCTGGCCCGCGTCCAGCAGGTCAAGCGCTGGTGCCTGCTGGCGGCTGAGTGGACGGCCGAGACCCAGGAGCTCACACCGAGCCTGAAGCTCAAGCGCCGCGTCGTCCACGCCAAGTACGCCGAGGTCATCGACGGCCTGTACCGGAGCTGATCCCGGCCGGCGTACGCGCCGGCGCGGTGATCACGTACCTTTTCCGGGCCGGCGGCCTGTCCGCCGCGCCGGTACGGCGAGCGGTGTCGCCGGCCTGACCGGCGCGGGTGAACGCCGACGCCCCGGATGGGGAGGACGGCGTTTTGCCCAATGGGGAGCGTGTCCTCTCCTTGGCCATTACCGGGCGCTTTCTAGCGTCCTGGTCCATGAGAGTCCTTATCGCGTTACTGGTCGCGGGGGTCACGGCCCCGTCGGTACCCGCCGAGGCGGCGCCCGCGGCCGGGGATCCGGTGATCCGCTCCGTGACCCTGAGCCCGGGCGCCCCGGTGGTCGGCCCGGCCGGAGCGGTACGCCTGGTGATCGAGGTGGTCGCGCGCGGGGTCGCGGACCCGGCCGGAGTGACGATCGAGGTCGAGCCCGGCTCGCCACCCAGGTCAGGGCCCGGATCCGTCCCCGCCCCTCGACCCGCCCCCGCCCCCGCCCCCGTCCCCGGTCCCGGTCCCGGTCCGGTTCCCGTGATCGACTGGGGCTCCGCGGCGTCGCTCCCGCCCCACACCGTCACGCCCTCGACGACCGGGCCGGGACTCTCCGGCCCCGGTGGCAGGCCGGCGGGCGCGTCCCCGGCACCCAGGCCCGTGTCGCGGGCCGAGTGGGGCTGGGAGACCTGGCGGTTCCTGCCGGACAGGGAGCTGACCCGGTGGTATCCCGCCGGGCGGTGGACCGTCACGGTGACCGCCAGGGGGGCGGGCGGGGCCAGGACCATCCGGCACGCCGGGTTCCGGCTGAGGCGCGAGACGAGGTTCAGCGCGGTCCAGGCGGTCGGCAGGGGCTCCGACGTGCGGGTCAGGGGCGTGCTGAACCGGGTCGACCCGCAGGGTTACCTGGACTACGCCCCGTTTCCCGGCAAGCCCGTCGAGATCCTGTACCGGCAGGCGAGGGGGAGCGGCTGGGAGCGGGTCGCCTCGGCCACGACGGACCCGCAGGGCCGTTTCATCAGGACCGTGACGGACCGCCGGGGCGGCGAGTGGCGGATCCGGTTCGCCGGGACGGGGCACTACGCCGCCCGGCTGAGCGCCGTCCACCAGATTCGTCCATCAGGACCTCCCGAGGGGACCGTCGCCTTTAGGCGTCGGGGGAATCGGGAGCGGGAGGGCCGCCGAGGCCCGAGCGTGTAGTGGCCCGTCAGATTCGGGCATCGGAGGTCTCCGTTCCTCGC
>NZ_JBEXUG010000017.1:0-138751 GCF_040614315.1 Streptosporangium sp. NPDC006007
TAAGGCTCCCGGTAGATGACCGGGTTGATAGGCCGGAGGTGGAAGCATGGTAACGTGTGGAGCTGACCGGTACTAATAGGCCGAGGACTTGACCACAAAGCGTTTCTGTTCGCGTCTCTTTGGTTGTCTGGTTTTCTTTCGCAGCGTTCTGCTTCTTGTTCGCAAGGGGTGTTGAGCAGCGCGGGGAGGGCTGGGTGGCTGGGAGGGGTTGGGTAGAGGTTGCTCGCGTCCACTAGGCAATTCTGAGGCAGCAAACAGTGATGTTTGTGTGTTTCATGGTGTTACGGCGGTTATGGCGGAGGGGAAACACCCGGTTACATTCCGAACCCGGAAGTTAAGCTCTTCAGCGCCGATGGTACTGCACCGGGGACGGTGTGGGAGAGTAGGTCGCCGCCGGACAATTTTTGGGAAAGGGTCACCCCCTTTGGGGGTGGCCCTTTTTCGCGTTCCCGAAATCTTGACACGCTATTCCATCACCCCCCTTTCCGGGGCATGAATAAGCCCGCCCGGTGGAGGAGGAGCCGGGCGGGCTCGTTCAGAGGGGCGGGGTAACCTTAGGCCCTTCGCGCGCCGTGCTGTGGGGAACTTCCGGAAAGTCGTGTCCGGACAGTGCGCGACGGCCGTTCTCGGGCGGCGACGGAGGCGACGGATGAGAACGCTGAGGCGTCGCCGGACGGAACTCTGCCGGCGGCGAGGGCGATCCGGTGTGGCTTGTCGTAACCGTGTGCCGTGCGGTGCGGTGCGAGGATCACAGCTTCACGGTAGGTCTCCGCACCGGCAATTGTCAACTAACTAAGTAGGAAATTAGGGTTGCCTTGACGGGTGTTCGCCCAGTGGCGAGCGGGTCCTGGTCCGAACCGCCGTGGTACGGGGCGAGCCGTTCCGGGGACGCCCCGGCAGGTGTACGGCCCGCACCCGTTCGAGTGGATGCGGGCCGTACCGGAGGGCAGGGGAGGTCGGAGAGCGAGGTAGGGGTCAGTGGGTGAGGTCGAGCTCCTTGACGCGAGGGTCGCCCTCGTCGGCGAAATAGTGGTCGGGACGGGTGGCGTCGTCGCCTTCGGCGACCTTGGCCGCGCGGGCGACGACGGTGCCGAGGGTGGCGACGACCAGGTTGACGGCCAGCGCGAGGATGCCCGCGTAGACCGTCATTTTGGTGTCCAGGCCCAGTTTGCTCAGCGGGAACGCCGATCCGGCGAAATGCGATTTTCCGGTGACGGGGTTGGCGACGTTGTAGAGCAGCAGGAGCCCGGCGGTCATGCCCGCGGCCCATCCGGCGATCAGGCCGTTCCGGTGGAACCAGCGAGTGTAGAGGCCGAGTGCCACCGAGGGGAGCGTCTGCAGGATGATGACGCCGCCGATGAGCTGGAGGTCGATGGAGAAGCCGGTGTCCAGGAACAGGATGAACAGCAGTGCGCCGACCTTGACGAGCAGCGAGGTGATCTTGGAGACACGGGCCTCCTCGGCGTCGCCGGCGTCCGGCTTGAGATACTCCCGGTAGATGTTCCGGGTGAACAGGTTCGCGGCGGCGATCGACATGATCGCGGCGGGGACCAGCGCGCCGATGCCGATCGCGGCGTAGGCGACCCCGGTGAACCAGTCGGGGAACAGTTGGTCGAACAGTTGCGGCACGATCGTGTTGTTGTCCGTGCCGATGGGCTTGGTCCCGGCCGCTATGGCCATGTAGCCGAGCAGCGCGATCAACCCGAGTAGCAGACTGTAGGCCGGGAGCGCGGCCATGTTCCGCTTGATCACATCGCGGTTTCTGGAGGCCAGCACGCCGGTGACGCTGTGCGGGTAGAGGAACAGGGCCAGTGCCGAGCCCAGCGCGAGCGTGACGTACTGCAGCTGGTTGCCGGCGTTGAGCAGGATGCCGTCACCCGGTGCGGGCGTGGCGGCGAACTTGGCCTCCGCCGCGTCGAAGATCGAGCCCCAGCCGCCCAGCTTCAGCGGGATCACGATGATCGCGACCAGGATCACGATGTAGATCAGCGTGTCCTTGACGAACGCGATCAGCGCCGGCGCGCGCAGGCCCGACTGGTAGGTGTAGGCGGCCAGGATGGCGAAGGCGACGACGATCGGGAGATGGCCGGTCACCCCCATCGACTTCAGCACGGCCTCGATGCCGACGAGCTGGAGCGCGATGTAGGGCATCGTCGCGACGATGCCGGTGATCGCGACCAGCAGCGCGAGCGTGGGAGAGCCGAAACGGGCCCGGACGAAGTCGGCCGGGGTGACGAAGCCGTGGACGTGCGAGACCGACCAGAGCCGGAGCAGCACCAGGAAGACCATGGGATAGATCACGACCGTGTACGGCACGGCGAAGAAGCCGGTCGCGCCCGCGCCCCAGAGCAGCGCGGGTACGGCCACGAAGGTGTAGGCGGTGTAGAGGTCGCCGCCTACCAGGAACCAGGTGACCCAGGAGCCGAAGTTCCGGCCGCCCAGTCCCCACTCGTTCAGGCTGGCCAGGTTGGCCGGGCGGCGCCAGCGCGCGGCCATGAAGCCCATGCCGCTGACGGTCAGGAACAGCACGGAGAAGATGATGATCTCGGTCAGGTGCGCGCTCACGACGTCACCGCTCCCGCTTGGTCATCCGGTAGACGACCATGGTGCAGACGACACCGACCGCGATGAAGGCGAGCTGGAGCCAGTAGAACCTCGGGAAACCGAGGAACCGGGGTCCGTCGGCGTTGAAGAGGAACGGTAGTAGAGGCAGGATGATCGGTACGACCAGCAGCCGGTTCCACGGGCTGCGGTCGTTTCGCTCCTTGCTGGGAGTGGTCAACGCGCTCTCCTCAGGGTTGAAGAGGGGGACAGTCGGCTAGGGCCGTTCCTACGGCTGACCGGCAGCGTAATTAGGCGCTCCTTTCAACGCGATCACCAAGCGCCGAACGGGGTGGTTGGCGCGACGAACGGTAGGGCCGGCGGTGGGCCGGGCGTCCGGCGCAGTCGGGTATCGCTGACCGGGCCGCCACGCCATGCCGCCGCACGTTGCATGATCACGCTTGCCGCCGGTACTCTTTGGGCATGCGACACCCCTATTCCCTTCAGTGGTGGCGCCGCTTTTAGGCGGCGCGGGTTTCGCATTCCCGAGAGCAGACAGGGGCCGCCCAGGGGAGGCGGCCTTTTCTGTGTCCGCCTCCCCTGGGCGCCAGACGGATCAAAAAGATCAACAAAGGGGCGAGGCAGCAGTGGAGACGAGTGGATATACCACCGCCGGTGGCATAGAGGTCGAGGTCACATCGTCCGACGTGCCCGAGACGGTGCTTGAGGACGTCGTCACGACGCTCGGCGAGCGCCGCGGCGGAGTGCTCTCCTCCGGGATGGAGTACCCCGGCCGCTACAGCCGGTGGCACCTGGCCTATGTCGACCCCTGCCTGGAGATCGTGACCAGGGGGCGCAAGGTCGCCGCACGCGCCCTGAACGCCCGTGGCCGGGTCGTCCTGCCCGTCGTCGCCTCCTGTCTGCTGGCCGTCGGCAAGCCCACGGGGGAGCCGACCGCGGACCACGTCGAGATCTACGTCGCCGAGTCCGAGGACATCCTCCCCGAGGAGATGCGCAGCCGCCGTCCCACCGTCTTCACCGCGATCCGCGAGATCATCGCGGCGTTCAGGGGCGAGGACGAGCACCTGGGGCTCTACGGCGCCTTCGGCTATGACCTGGCCTTCCAGTTCGAGCCGATCCGTCAGGTCCTCGCCCGGACCGAGGACCAGCGCGACCTCGTCCTGCACCTGCCCGACCGGGTGATGGTGATCGACCGTAAGCGGGAGACCAGCAAGGAGTACCGCTACGAGTTCACCGTGGACGGCGTCTCCACCCGCGGCCTCGCCCGCGAGGGGGAGAACGTCCCGCTGCCCCCGGCCCCGGCCGGGCTCCCGGCCGACCCGGTCAGGGGCACCTACGCGCAGGTCGTCGCCGCGGCCAAGGAGAAGTTCGTCCGCGGTGACCTGTTCGAGGTCGTACCCGGCCAGGTCTTCCACGCCCCCTGCGCCGACCCGGCCGCCTTCTACCGAGGCCTGCGCAAGGTCAACCCCGCGCCGTACGAGTTCCTGTTCAATCTCGGCGAGGACGAGCACCTGGTCGGCGCCTCCCCGGAGATGTACGTCCGGGTCAGCGGCGACCGGGTCGAGACCTGCCCGATCTCCGGAACCATCGCCCGGGGCAGCAACCCCATCGAGGACGCCGAGGCGATCCGCACCCTTCTGTCCAGCGTGAAGGAGGAGTCGGAGCTGACCATGTGCACCGACGTGGACCGCAACGACAAGTCCCGCGTCTGCGTCCCGGGAACGGTTCAGGTCATCGGCCGCCGCCAGATCGAGATGTACTCGCGGCTGATTCACACCGTCGATCACATCGAGGGCCGCCTGCGGCCGGAGTTCGACGCGCTGGACGCCTTCCTCACCCACATGTGGGCCGTCACCGTCACCGGAGCCCCCAAGACCTGGGCGATGCAGTTCATCGAGGACCACGAGGCCACCACCCGGCGCTGGTACGGCGGGGCGGTCGGCTACATCGGGTTCGACGGCTCGATGAACACCGGCCTCACCCTGCGCACCGCGCAGATCCGCGGTGGCGTGGCCACCGTCAGGGCCGGAGCGACCCTGCTGTTCGACTCCGACCCCGAGGCGGAGGAGCGTGAGACCGAGCTCAAGGCCAGCGCCCTGCTCGGCGCCCTGGCCGCGGTCGGCGCGGCCTCTCAGGGCGCGGCCTCGCGGGGGCAGGCGGCGCCGGACCCGGTCGCGGAACGGCCGGGCGAGGGTATGAAGGTGCTGCTCGTCGATCACGAGGACTCCTTCGTCAACACCCTGGCCGACTACTTCCGGCAGCAGGGCGCGGAGGTCGTCACGCTCCGGCACGGCTTCCCGGTGAAGATGATCGACGAGATCGCGCCGTCGCTCGTGGTGCTGTCACCCGGACCCGGCTGGCCCTCCGACTTCGGCCTGTCGGGGCTGGTCGAGGCGCTGTACGAGCGTGACCTGCCGGTGTTCGGCGTCTGCCTCGGCCTGCAGGGCATGGTCGAGCAGGCGGGCGGCACCCTCGAACTGCTCCCCCAGCCCGAGCACGGCAAGCGCGGCCGGGTCAGGCGGCTCGGTGACAGCGCGCTGCTGGACGGGCTTCCCGACGAGTTCACCGCCGCCCGCTACCACTCGCTCCACGCCAAGCAGCCGGGGGTCATCGGCTTCATCGCCACCGCCGTGACGCCGGACGGCGCGGTGATGGCGATCGAGGACGCGGCCAGGCGGCGCTTCGCCGTACAGTTCCACCCCGAGTCGATTCTCACCGCCGAGGGGGGCGCCGGAGCCAGGATCATCGCCAACGTGCTGAGGCTCTGCCGTACCTCCGGATAAGGGCACCCGGCGTAAGGCTCCCGACTCGGTAAAGACAGCCGGAATCACCATCGGTGGTCGTAGAGTGCTGCCTCCGGTGTGAGGCCGGGGGCGGACCGGAGAGACCGGTCCGCCCTCGGTCGTGGAGGGGGCGGCATGAGAGCGGACGACGCGTTACCCGTCGAACTGCCCGGCACGGTACGGGAGGCCGTGCTGACGCCGCTGATCGACCACCACTGCCACGGGGTGCGCCGGGACGATCTGACCCGGGCACGGTTCGAGATGCTGATCACCGAGGCCGGTGCCCCCGCGCCGCCCGGTACCACCCACTTCGACACCCCCGCCGGTGCGGCGGTCCGCCGCTGGTGCGCTCCGGTCCTCGGCCTGGAGCCGCACGTGCCGCCCGCCGTCTACCTGGCGCGCCGGGCCGAGCTCGGCGCGGCCGAGGCGAATCGGCGGCTGCTGCGCGCGGCCGGGGTCGCCGCCTTTCTGGTCGACACCGGCCGTGACGGCCCCGGACTGCTGCCGGCGGTGGACATGGGCCGTCTGGGCGGCGCGACGGCCGAGGAGGTCGTCCGGATCGAGCAGGTCGAGCAGGAGGTCGCGGTCTCCGCGACCTCCGGCGTCTCCTACCTCGCCCTCCTGGGCGAGGCGCTCGCCGCCAGGGCCGTCCGCGCCGTAGGGCTCACCTCGGTCATCGCCTACCGGCACGGCCTGGACTTCGATCCGGCCAGGCCGAGCCGGGGAGCGGTGATCGCGGCGGCGGGCCGCCGGCGGATCATCTCCGAGGCGCGGCTCACCGACCCGGTGCTCCTGCGCCACCTGCTCTGGACGGCCGTGGACGTGGCGCGTGAGCGTAACCTGCCTCTGCGGTTCCACACCGGTCACGGTGACCCCGGCCTGGACCTGCGCCGTGCCGACCCGGCGCTGATGACCGGCTTCATCCGGGCGTTGCAGCCGGTCGGCGTGCCCGTCGTCCTGCTGCACTGCTACCCGTTCCACCGCCAGGCGGCCTATCTCGCCGCCGCCTTCCCGCACGTGTACGTGGGAGTCGGTCACATGCCGGCCTATACCGCGGCCGGATCCGCCTCGGTCGTCGGCGAGCTACTGGAACTCGTCCCGTTCCACAAGCAACTGTTCGGCTCCGGCTCCCACGGCGTCGCCGAGACCTGCTACCTGGGCGCGCTGTACTACCGGCGGGGCCTGGCCAGGGCGCTCGCCGTACGGCTGGCCGCCGACGAGTGGAGCGTCCAGGACGCCGCCCGGGTGGCCCACATGATCGGCTCAGGGAACGCCCGCCGGGTCTACCGCCTGTAACCACCGCACTCCCCGGCACACCTCCGCCGCCCGCCGCCCGCTTACCGCCCTCTCGCTCACCGCTCGCGGTCCGCGGTCATGTCACCCGAGGCGGCTCCCGGAGACGGCGATAGGCTTGGCCGCGTCCGATCCCCGACACCGGAAGGTCCCGCCCGTGGATGATCTCCAGCCCCGCTTTCTCGACGACGTCACCGTCGAGCTGGTCAAACACAGTGCCTCGGACTCCGACGTGCTCTGGGCGGCCCGGGTGTCGACCGCGGGGGAGCAGTCCCTGGAGGAGATCCACAAAGACCCCGAGCGCTCCAGAGGGTTGATCAACTTCCTGATGCGCGACCGCCACGGCAGCCCCTTCGAGCACAACTCGATGACCTTCCTGGTCCGCGCCCCGATCTTTGTCTTCCGTGAGTTCCACCGCCACAGGGTCGGCTGGTCGTACAACGAGGAAAGTGGGAGATACCGGGAGCTTCATCCGGATTTCTACGTTCCGGGGCCGGAGCGGAAACTGGTTCAGGAGGGGCGGCCGGGCAAGTACGTCTTCACCGACGGCAGCGAGGAGCAGCACAAACTCGTGACCGAGGCGATGGAGACGGCCTACCGGCAGTCCTACGCCGCCTACCAGGAGATGCTGGAGGCCGGGATCGCCCGGGAGGTGGCCAGGGCCGTGCTGCCCGTCGGCCTGTTCTCCTCGATGTACGCCACGTGCAACGCCCGTTCGCTGATGCACTTCCTCTCGCTGCGCACCAAGAACGAGCAGGCCAGGGTGGCGTCGTTCCCGCAGCGGGAGATCGAGATGGTCGCGGAGAAGATGGAGGCCGCCTGGGCGGCGCTGATGCCTCTCACCCACGCGGCCTTCGACGCGGCCGGCCGCGTCGCGCCCTAGCGTTCCCCGGCCCGCCGGCCGAGCCGACCCCGTGCGGGATCCGGTCGGCCGGAGGGCTCAGCGGTCGATGACGTGGAGGGGGTGTGAGCTGGTGCTGAGGCGTCGTGCTCCCCAGGGGGCGCAGACCACCACGTCGGCCACCCGGGCGCCGAACAGTTCCGGAAGGTAGATCGCCGGCTCCACGCAGAGCGTGGTGCCGGGGGCCAGTACGGTCTCGTCGCCGGGGACGAGCCAGGGGCTCTCGTCCTGGCTGAGGCCGAGGCCGCGTCCCGGACGGTTCCCGGCGTGGCAGCCGTACCCGCTGTCCTCGATCACCCCCCGTATGATCCGGCCGACCTCCGCCGAGGTCACGCCGGGCCGCAGCGCGTCGAGGGCGGCGCGCTGCGCGGAGAGGACGACCGAGTACATCGCCTCGAAGTCCTCGGGGGGCTCGGCCACCGCGAACACGCGGGCCACCTCCGCGCAGTGGCCGGCCCACCTTCCGCAGACCGAGATCAGCAGCGCGTCGCCCGGGTTGATCACGCGGTCGCACGGCGTGTGCCGGGGGACGGCGGTGTGCTCGCCGGCCGCGACGAGCACCGAGAGCACCTCCTCGCACCCCGTCTCGACCATCATGGCCCAGAGCCGCCGCGCCATCGCGCGCTCGGTGGTTCCGAACCAGGACAGCTCATGGGCGGCGAGCAGCACCGCGTCCGCCGCCGAGGCCGACCTTTCCGCCGCCGCGAGTTCGGCGGCTCCCCTGCGGAGCCGCAACGGGGCCAGTACGGCCGACGCCAGCACCACCTCGGCCTCCACCCGCAGGGAGAACAGCTCCCGGGCCCGCATCTCGGGGTCCACGCCGACGCGGCGCGCGGAGGGGGGGATGAGCGCCGCCGCCTCCAGCGGCCCGGACGCGGCGGCGGGCGGCCGGTCGTGGGTGAGGACGAGGTATCCGTCGCCTCGCCCGCCCAGGTAGCGGAAGTCGGGGGAGGGGCGCAGCACCAGGGCGTCGATCCCCTCCGCGGTCATCCTGCGCCGCACCTCGTCGATCATGCGGGTCCGTGCAGCCAGCACGCGACCGGGCCGAACGCGGGTTCGCGTTCCCGGCACACGTCCATCGCCACCGGGCAGCGGGGGTGAAAGCGGCAGCCGGACGGCGGGGCGGCAGGGTCCGGCACGTCGCCCGGGAGTTCCTCGGGCAGAATCCCGGCGCCGTCGGGCGCGGGGATGGCGCCGAGCAGGGCGCGGGTGTACGGGTGGCGGGGATCGCTCCAGACCTCGGCCGTCCGGCCGATCTCCACGATCTTCCCGAGGTACATCACCGCGATCCGGTCGGCGATCAGCCGTACCACCGACAGGTCGTGGCTGATGAACAGCAGACCGGCGCCCGAGGAGACCGCGAGGTCGCGCATCAGCCGGGCCACCTGCGACTGGGCGGAGGCGTCGAGCGCGGAGATGGGCTCGTCGCCGATCAGCAGGGACGGCCGGGCGGCGAGCGCCCTGGCGATCGCGATCCGCTGCCGCTGGCCGCCGGAGAACTCGTGCGGGTGACGTCCGGTGAGGTCGCGGGGCAGGCCGACCCGTTCCAGCAGGTCGGCGGGGGCGGTGACGGTGTCGCCCGCGACGCGCAGCCCGTCGGCGATCTGCGCGCCCACCCGGCGACGCGGGTTCAGCGAGGAGTAGGGGTCCTGGAAGACCATCTGGATTCCGGAGAGTGCCCGGTCCCTGCGGCGCAGCCCGAGCGGGGTCACCGGGTGGCCGTTGAAGGTGATGGTCCCGGCGGCGGCCCGGTTGAGCCCGCACACCGCGCGGGCCAGTGTCGACTTGCCGCAGCCGGACTCGCCGACGAGGCCGACGACCTCGCCGGCGGCGACGCTCAGGCTGGCCCCGGCCACGGCCCGCACCAGGGGACGGCCCGGGGTGCGGTGCTCGACGACGAGGTCGTCCACGTTCAGCAGGGTCATGCGGTCTCCCCGGGCAGCGAGTCCAGCAGGGTGCGGGTGTAGGGGTGGGCGGGATCGCGCAGCACCTGGCCGCGCGGGCCAGTCTCGACGACCAGCCCCTCCCGCATCACGCTCACCTCGTCGGCGACCGCGGACATCACACCGAGGTCGTGGGTGACGAGCAGTACGGCCAGGCCCAGGTCGTCGCAGAGGCCGCGCAGCAGCCGCAGCACCCCGGCCTGGACGGTCACGTCGAGCGCGGTGGTGGGTTCGTCGGCGATGAGCACCTTGGGGGAGCAGGCCAGCGCGATCGCGATCGCGATGCGCTGGCGCATGCCTCCGGAGAACTGGTGCGGGTAGCGGTCGATCGCCGTCTCCGGGCCGGGGATGCGCACCTGGCCCAGCAGTTCGACGGCCCTGGCCCGCGCCTGTCTCCGGCCGAGGCCGAGGTGGTGGCGCATGTGCTCGGTGAGCTGGCGGCCGACGGAAAGCATGGGGTGCAGGCTGGTGGCCGGATCCTGGAAGACCATGGCGATCTCGTCGCCGCGTACCGCGTTGAGCTCCTTGGCGGACATGCTCAGCAGGTCGCGCCCGTCCAGGGAGATCCGGCCGGTGACGCGGGCCCCGTGCGGGAGCAGGCCGAGCGCGGCCAGACCGGTCATGGTCTTGCCCGAGCCGCTCTCGCCGGCCAGGCCGTGCACGCGGCCGGCACGGAGGTCGAGGTCGACGCCGCGCAGGATCTCCTTCCCGCCGATGGAGACCTTCAGGTCCGAGATGGCGAGGGTCAAAGCGCACGCTCCTTGATGGCGCGGGCCGTCCGCGGGTCGAGGGCGTCGCGCAGTGTGTCGCCCAGGAAGTTGAAGGCCAGCACGACGGTGAGGATGGCGAGGCCGGGGAAGGCGGCCACCCACCAGCTGTCGAAGACCTCCACGCCGGAGGCGACCATCGCGCCCCACTCGGGGGACGGGGGTTTCGCGCCGAGCCCGAGGAAGGACAGGCCGGACAGCAGCAGCAGCGCGGTTCCGATGTCGAGGGTGGCGAGCACCAGGACGGGCCCGGTCACGTTGGGCAGCACGTCGAGGCGGAGGGAACGCCAGGCGGTGAAGCCGAGCAGTCGCCCGCTGACCACGAACTCGCGTTCGCGGACGCCCAGCACCAGGCCGCGGGTGACGCGGGCGTAGGCGGGCCAGGCGACGACGAGTACGGCCAGCACGGCGTTGGTGAGGCTCGCGCCGAGCGCGGCGGCGACGACCATGGCCAGGATGATGGTGGGGAAGGCGAAGACGAGGTCGGCGAACCGCATGATCGTCTCATCAATCCACTTACCGAAATATCCGGCGCAGGCGCCGAGCAGGCCGCCGACCAGCACCGAGAGCACGACCAGCAGCAGTGTCAGCGGGATCGACAGGCGCGCGCCGTACATCACCCTGCTCAGGATGTCCCGGCCGAGCTGGTCGGTGCCGAACCAGTGGCCGGGACCCGGCGGGGCCAGGCGCGGCAGGTCCTGGGCGAGCGGGTCGTACGGCGCCAGCAGCGGGGCGGTCAGCGCGATCACGATCCAGGCGAGCGCCACCACCCCGCCGATGATCGCCAGCGGCTGCCGCCACGCTTGGGGGAGTTTCAAGACAGTCTCACTCTGGGGTCGATGACGCCGTACAGCACGTCGACGATCAGGTTGATGACGAGGTAGACCGCGCCCACCACCAGGCCGACGCCCATCACGGCCGGCAGGTCCAGGGAGGTCGCGCTCTTGTAGGCGTACTGCCCCACACCCGGCCAGGCGAAGATCGCCTCGACGAGCACGGTGCCGGACAGCAGGCTGCCGAAGGCGAGGCCGGCGACCGTGATGATCGGCACCAGGGCCGAGCGCAGCACGTGGCGGAGCAGGATCACCCGGGGTGGGAGCCCCTTGGCCCGCGCGGCGCGCACGTAGTCCTGGCCCAGAACCTCCAGCACCGCCGACCGGGTGAACCGGGTGAGCAGGCCGATCGTGTAGAGGGCCAGCACCAGCGCCGGGGTGACCAGGTGGCCGACCGCCGAGGAGAACACGTCCCACTGGCCCGCCAGCGCGGAGTCGACCGTGTAGAGCCCGGTGACCCTGGGCGGCGGGTTCATGCCCGGGTCGACGCGCCCACTGCCGGGGGTCACCTGCAACCGGTAGAAGAAGACGTAGAAGGCGGTCAGCGCCAGCCAGAACGTCGGCACCGAGATGCCGACCAGGCTGACGATCCGCAGCACGTGGTCGGTGAGCCGGTCGCGGCGGAGCGCCGCGACCACGCCGAACGCCACGCCGGCCACGACGGAGATCAGGATCGCGGCGCCGGCCAGCTCCAGCGTGGCCGGCACGGCCTCCGCCAGGTCGTCGAGGACCGGGCGGTGGCTCTGCTGGCTCGTCCCGAGGTCTCCCTGGACCACCCCCCGCAGGTGCAGCAGATACTGCTGCGGAAGCGGCTTGTCCAGGCCGTGATCGGCCCGCCACCGCGCGACGATCGCCGGGTCGCCGAGGGCCCGCTGGCCGAGGTTGGCCGAGACGGGATCGCCGGGGACCAGGTTGGTCAGGACGAAGGTGACCAGCGTGATGCCCACCGCCAGCAGCAGCGCGGTGAGCACTCTGCGCGCCAGGAAGCGGACCAGCGGGCTCCGGCCGCCGGTACGGCCCGCGCGGGGCGGGACCGTACCGGCCGTCGGGCCCTCGCCGGGCTCGGGGTGCCTACTTGGTGCCGAGGTCGGCGACATCGACGGTCCACACCGGATGGAATTCCAGACCGGTGACGGACGCGGCCGTCACGATGTTCTGGCTGGGCTGGATGAGCGTGATGAACGGGCCGGAGGCGTTCAACTTCGCCTGGATGTCGGTGTACGCCTGCTTGCGGGCGTCGTCGCCGATCGTGACGGCCGCCTTCTCGCCGGCCGCCTCCAGCCCCTTGTCCGCGCCGGCCTTCCAGCCGGCACGGAGGCCCACCAGCTTGCCCGGCAGGAACGTCAGGTAGTCGCTGGGGTCGGGGTAGTCGGGACCCCAGTACCACAGGCCCAGCTCCTCCTTGCCGTTGCGGTAGTTGTCCAGGGCCGTGGCGATCGGCGCGGGCGCCAGGTCCACGGTGATGCCGACCTCCTTGAGGTTGGCCTGGATCCGCTCGGCGAACGGCTGGAAGGACAGGCCGTTGACGGTCAGTTCGCTGGGGTACTCCAGCTTGACCTTCGGGTCGGTCACGCCGCTCTCCTTGAGCGCCGCCTTGGCGCCCTCGACGTCGCGCCTGGCCGCCTGGTCCGGCGGGAGCGCGCCGAGCAGCATCGAGGGGATCACGCCGGGGGCCTGCACCGCGCCCTCGCCGGCCAGCTCCAGCAGGCCCGGATAGTCGACGCCCTTCCGCATGGCCTCGACGAACTTGGGGTTGGAGGTGACCTTGCTGACCGAGGTGTCCTGGTTGGCCAGCAGGAAGAGGACGTTGGGCGAGGCGGTCTTCTTGACCTGCAGGTTGCCCGAGATCCCGGCGACCTGGTCCCCGGAGAGGTTCAACGCCACCTGGCTGTCGCCGCGCGAGACGTTGAGCTTCTGCGTCGCGGCCTCGACGTTGCGGATCACGACCTTGTCGTAGACCGGCTTGGCCGGTCCCCAGTACGCGGTGTTGGCCTTGAGCACGACCTGGTTGCTGACGTTGAACGACTCGATCGTGTACGGCCCCGAGCCGGCCGAGGTGGAGTTGAGGTACTGCTCGGCCTTGTCGCCCGCGTCCGCGGTGGCGCCGTGCTCCTTGGCGACCTTGGAGTTGAGGATGCCCAGCGCGGGGTTGGGCAGGATGTACGGCAGCGCCGGGTTGGCGGTCTTCGACGTCAGGGTGATCGTCGTCTCGTCGGTCTTGGCGACCTTCACCCCGTCGAGCAGGAAGGACGGCGTGCCCTTCATGTCGCGTACCCGGTCGAGGGAGAAGACGACGTCGTCGGCGGTGACGGGGGAGCCGTCGGCGAACGTGGCGCCCTGGCGGAGCTTGAGGGTCAGTGTCCTACCGTCGCCGGACATCTCGAACGACTCGGCGAGGGCCGGCACCGGCTTGGTGACGTCGGATCCGGTGAACGTGAGCAGGGTCTCGTAGGCGGCCTTGCCGATGATCAGGCCGGTCGGCTCGTAGGTTCGCCCCGGGTCGGCCGTCTTCAGGTCGAAGGAGGTGTCGATCACGAGCGTCTTGGCGGCGGCGCCGCCCGGGGACGCCGTGCCGGACGAGCCGCCGCTGGAGCAGGCTGCGAGGGCGAGGGCACCGGTGAGCAGCACCGGCAGCAGGGCTGCCTTCGCTCCGGGGCGCCGTGAACGGATCGCCATTTGTGTGTCCTCCGAAAATGGTCCTTGTGGACGTTTGATCGCCGGTCGTCCAGGATTGTCCGACAGAAAGACCAGATAAAGACGGTAAAGTGAGACAAATCTGACGTGAGGGGTACAAAGATGACCGAAACATCAAGAAACTCGGCTCACGCGGGCGGTCAGTCTGGACGGATCGGAATCGGCCTCGAACTCGACGCGACGCATCTGAAGATCCTTGAGGTGCTGCGGGAGAACGGCAGAATCTCCGTGGCGGCCCTCGCCGAGCGCGTCGGCATCTCGCGGGCGAACGCCTACACCCGGTTCGAGGCGCTGCGCGCCGACGGTGCGATCAAACGGTTCACCGCCGAGATCGACCACGTCCGCGCGGGGCTCGGCATCACCGCGCTGGTCTTCGTGACCGTCCGGCAGCAGATGTGGCGCCAGTTCCGCGCCCAGCTCGCCCAGATGCCCGAGGTGGAGTACTGCGCCATCACCACGGGTCAGCACGACGCGATGATCCAGGTCCGGATGACCGACGTCGCCGCGGTGCACGCGCTGGTGACCGAGCGGCTGGCCAACATTCCCGCGGTCAAGGCCACCGAGACCGTCTTCATCCTCGACGAGGTGCTCAAACGGCCCTACGTCCTGCCGAGCGACCGCCGCTCCGGCCGCTCCCAGCGCCGCCCGGCCCCCGACCCCGCCGGGGGAGCCGGAACGGACGTGCCCCTGGGCAAGATGCGCTTCGTGGGCGCGGCCGAGGGCCGCGCCCAGCTCCAGCAGGACGACTGACCGGCCGCCTCAGACGATCTCGGCGCACACGCTCACGTGCGGCGTGTCGTCCCCGGCGAACCGGAACTCCTCCACCAGCCGAAGCCGTCCGCCGGGAAGGGGCTCGATACGGCTGCTGCTCCGCCCGTTCGCGCGCTCCCCGGTCGTGAGCAGGTGCACGTAGGTCAGCTCGATCCGGTCGGCGTCCCGGGTACCGACGAAGCGCCCGTGGAGTACGGTGTCGCCGGTGTAGTCGCCCCAGATGACCCCGTCGGCCTCCCGGTAGACGAACTCGGTGGGCCCGTCCGGGTCCACCACGCTCGCCGTCGAGCTGACCATGACGAACCTGCGGTCGTTGAGCTGGAAAAGGTCGTTGTCGTTCACGCCTCCGCATCGTGCCGGTCGGCGGGCCGTACGCAACCGGGGCTGGACGTTTCGCCGGGCGAAAGGGACGACGGCGATAATCCGTCCGACGGGACGGCCCCCCGGCGAGGCTCGCCGAGATCTGACGCCTCCGGACCGCATGAGGTGGTACGGGATCGCGCCGCCGTCCTCGGGGACCGAAAGCGGTGAGTGGAGGCCGAGATGAGGCGAACCCCAAGTGGAGAATCTCGTTCCGTCTGTCCTGAGCCTCTAGCGCCTCACGACGCCGCCGAGGTCGCCGAAGGGGAGGATCTCGATCAAGGTGCGGGGGGATCTGATGAGACTGTCGGCCCACGCCGACAAGCGGGACTGCTGGAGATCTCCGACGAGGTGTCGGCGTACGAGGTGATGCCGGTTCGCGGCGTGACCAGGCGTCAGACCGGGTTCCGTGAGATTCTACGGCTGCGGCAACACACCACGACGCATACGGGGCGTGGAGAGCGATCCAACATCGAATACCTTACGCGGTTTATCGGCCGGTCTATCCGGACTTTCTAAATCATTCCGCCATAAAGAGGGCGTGATTTACTTGGCATTAAGTCTCATAATGTAGACTTGTGACTTCTCGTATATGCTGACCGCTAAATGTATTAAGAAGATTCCCTCAGGCCGCCCCCTTGCTACGGATAGCCCCTATGCGTTCTTATGATTGGTGGCAGGCTCGGCTCACCAAGGAGTTCTTTGGCGCTGGCCGGACGGGCCGCCCGCTGCTGTTCTTCGTCGATGACGAGAAGGCCGTACAGCTCCACGGTGACGCGAAGGCCGTCGGCTTCGTCGACGATCTGTGCACCGCTGTCGCACAGGAGGCCATTGACTGGCATGGCGATGCGTACCAGCGGATCTATCACGAGACCCTTGCCTGGAAGCGGTCCCCGCAGGAGGATCCGCCGCCGTGCCTGCCGCTGCTCGCGGTGTGCGTGCTGGCGGCAACGCGTATGCGGGGCAGCGGCGGCCGAGGTGCCCACGCCTACTATCCTCGGCTGGCCGAGCTACTGCCTCCACCGACTGAAGGAGCCCCGCCGCTCGTATCCGTGGCCGCCGGACGCGGCCATCGACCGGGATCTCGCGATCGCAGTGTCGTCCTTCGCCCCCGGTGGCGAGGTCGTGAAGGACGGCCAGGTCTTCACGGTGGTGGGCGTCACCGACTTCACCCCGAACTCCCACGGCAGGCCCACGGCGGTCACCGAGCCGCTCGCGAATTCACAACTGATCGGACTGTGCTCCGCGTGTAATCACCTGGGCGCCGGGGTGGAAGGGCCGTGCCCGCTGTGCGGCTCCGAGCGGTTCCGCGTCGTTGACCTGCGGGAACCCGCGGGGTTCCGGGCCAGTCCTCCCCGCGACTTCGATGGGAACTTCTCCTGGTCGGCCCGCATGGTGACCGCCCGTGCCACCACCGATCTGAAAGCCCTGCGCCATACGACGTGGCGATCCGCGGAGCTTTACACAGGGCCGGGGAGACGCTACATCGTCAACGACAATGACGGCGGCGGCTTCGCCTTCCGGAAGGCCTCCGGAAGCTGGGGCGGTTATGTCGTGCCACAGGATACCGACCCGGCGGCGAGAGGGTTCGGAGACCCCGTACAGGCCGCGCTCGGCGCCGTACTCCCTACGGACTTCCTGTTCATCGGGCCGAGAGCGACCACCGACCCCCGGCGAGGGATCCGGCTCGGCCTGGATGAGCCCAGGCCCAGATTCCGTGTGGATCTCCACCAGGGGCGGCGCGCTGCCTGGTATTCCCTGGCGTTCCTACTGCGCACCGCCGCCGCGGAGTTCCTTGACGTGGACCCGCGAGAGCTCATCGCGGGCGTGCACCCCGGACCGCACGATGAAGGGACGGCACTGTACGCGTTCCTCGCAGACGCGCTGGAGAACGGCGCGGGGTTCAGCACTCACCTCGGTGAGTTCATCCCGGAGTTCACCGAGCACGTCGGCCGGTTCCTTGGGGATCTCACCGGTTCAGCGCACGCGGATGCCTGCGCGACGTCGTGCTACGGCTGCCTGCGGGATTACGACAACATGGTGTTCCATCCGCTGCTGGACTGGCGGCTCGGCGCGGACCTGTTCGCGGTGCTGTCCGGTGGGCAACTCACCCTGGCGAGCTCAGCGGTGCACCGTGAGCGGGTGTCGCTGGGAGGACTGCGGGCGCTGTATGACGGGGCCTTCCTTCTACCGGACGCGGCGGTCATCGGAGTGAGGGTACGGCGCACGCCGTACGCCATCGTGGCACGCCATCCCCTGGAGGCCTGTGAAGAGAGCCTTGTAAGCCCTCGGCTTGGACCCGCGCTCGACGCGGCGCTCGCCCATGCGGGCGACCCGTCACGGATCATCGTCACGGACTGGTTCACCGCCGAACGCAGCCCGCTGTTGATCGTCCAACAGGTGACGCCCCGCCGCAGACGGAGCCCCGCTTAACGGCGGATACGCCTCTTGAACAGCGGTGGAGGCGTTGCGTGTCGCCACCTCCTGATTCCCAGTACACGCAGGCGCTATGGGCGCGAACAGGATCTATCTGGATCTATAGTCAATGCGGTTGCCTTGATGATGGCAACTGCATTGACTACGCTGAATGAAACGGAACGACCTGCTCAACCGGATGGCCCGTCTGGCCAAGCGGTACGGCTTCGAGTTCTCCAAGACACCAGACATCCATGGCGGTGGCCATGACAAGTGGTACGTCCGGGGAGACGCTGTCATCGTGCCGCGTCACTCTGAGATCAACGAGTTGACGGCCAAGGGCATCCTCAAGGAGTGGGACGCGCTGCTCGCGGAAGCTCAACGGGACATGAGCCGGGATGAAGAGGAGGCGGGCAAGTGAACGAGTTCCGGGTCACGGCCCAGCGGTCCGGTGGCTGGTGGGCGCTGGAGATCGAGGGGCCGGGGTTGCGGCGTCCGGCGCATACACAGGCGCGGCGGCTTGACCAGGCCGAGGAGACGGTGCGCGATCTGCTGGCCGTTCGCTTCGACGCCGACATCGACGACCGGCCTGCGACCACCTGGCAGATCACGGTGGTTCCCGTCCTCGGGGAGGAACTGGCAGCGGAGGTCGCGCGAACCAGAGAGGTTCGCCGGGAGGCGGACCGGTTGCGTGACGACGCGGTCAGTCGTTCACGCGAGGCCGCACGTCGGCTTCATGAGCAGGGGCTTCCCCATCGGGACATCGGTGTGCTGCTCGGGGTCTCCCACCAGGCGGTCAGCAAGCTCCTCGCCGGTTAAATCCGCGGGCTTCCCTCCATCACTCTGAGGAGTCACCCCATCCGGCCACCGGCGGAGCCGCGCTGCGGGGTGCCGGGGCCGGCACATCCGTCGCACCGGCCGAGAGGTCGTCGTGAGGCCCGTTCCGCGAAGGCGCCGTGGAGACCACGGTGCCCAGGGCCTCACCCGTCACCCGCTATCCGTCACTCGTCGGGGGAGAGCTCACGCGTCGTCGGAGAGCGTGGCCTGCTCCGCGCGCTGCCGGGCGCCCCCGATCATCTCCAGGGCGCGCTGCATCGGCAGATACTCCAGCAGGGAGCCCGCGTCTCCGCTGACGACCTCGGGCACCCCCATCTCCTTCAGCTCGCGCAGGAACATCTGCATGGCCATGGCGTCCCGGCCGAGAAGTTCGATCTGCCGCTCAAGCACCACGACATCCAGCAGGCGGGCGTCCCGGTCCGTGGCGTTCTGGATCTTATCGATCTTCGCCTCGATCAGCTTGTTCTTCGCCTGCTCGCTCAGCTCCTTGCCGCGCATCTGCTCGGCGAAGATCCGCTGACGGGCCTTGTCGAGCTCCGGATCCTGCGACTCGAACTCGCTCAGGGTGGTGCTCGCGGCCTTCACCCCCCACGCGGCGAGGGCCTGACGCACCCGTGACGCGAGCTCGGTGCGGATACCGGCATGTTCGGTGAGGAACGCCTGAATGGTGGAGGCGGCGGCGATCTCGTTGAAGTACGTCTCGACCGCGCCGCCCAGCACCCGTTCGACGAACCGCTGCACCGGAACCGGGTTGACGACCAGGCCGCCCAGCCCGGAGGTCGCGTCGTCGCCGAACTGGCTGACCAGCTTGGGGGCCGCCCTGTCCGGGATCTGCAGGGTCTGCGACATCTCCACCTGCAGCCGATGCCCCTGGATGTTGACGACGATCTGCCCGAGAGCCGCGTCGAAGTTGCCCGACTGCGAGACGTCCTTCTTCGTCCACTCCAGGAACAGCAGGCGGGTCGGGATGAGCACGACACGCACGAACCAGGGGTTGAGCGCGTAGACGGCGCCCTCGCCGAGGGTCTCCTCCTGCACCCCCCGGTGCCCGCCGTTGGCGAGGAACACCCAGGGCAGCCGGAAGCTCCGGTGATCGGGCACCGGCGGCCCGACGGCCCCCTCCCGTCGCGTGGGCTCCACACCGTCCAGGGTGATCACCACTCCGGTGTGACCGACCGGAATGACGACCTCCTTCAGATGGTCGGCGGTGAGCCCCTCGGCGGAGGAGTCCACGGTCTTCGAGGTGATCACCTCGAAGACCGCGGGGTTGACGGCGTACGACGTCCCGCCCGCGAGGATCCCCAGCTGCCTGCCCTGTTCGCCGCCGTTGAGCAGGAACGCGTGGCCGTCCTGGAAGTCGTCGCACTCCACGTACCGGCTGAACGGCTGGTCCGGCGGACGGACCCGGCCGGCCTTCGCGATGACCAGCCCGACCGTGCCCGTCGGCACATAGGTCCGGGGCACGAACTCGACCGTGAAGAGCGCCGTGTTGATGTAGTAGGAGTTGTCGCCCGGCAGGGTCTTCAGCTGGACACCCTGCTCGCCGCCGTTGAGCAGGAACGTCTGACCGTCCTGGAAGTCGTCGCACTCCACGTACCGGCCGAGCGTCCTGTCGGGACTCCGCCTCGCGCCCTCGTGCGCGGTGACCAGCCCCATCATCCCCGCCGGTACGTCCACCCTGGGCACGAACTCGACCCGGTAGATCCAGGGCGGGAGCCAGTACCGGCGATCCGGGGTGAGGGTCCTGGCCTGCAGACCGCGCGTGTCGTACGGGGTGATCCTCTTGAACCGCCGGTCCTGGTGGACGTGCCCGTACCGCCGGTGGACGATGCCGATGTGATTCGCCGGCACCGTCTGGAAACCCAGCCGTCTTCCCCCCAGCCCCATCCGATGGGCGACCACGGCGCCACCTGTCACGATGATGAGGAGCAGCCCCGCCGAAAATGCGATCATCGTGGTCCCTTCCACGTCCGAAGTCGCAGGTGGACGGTGAGCACGGTCTCCGCCCACTGGTCGTACCAGTCCATGTGCTGCTCACTTTGCGGGTTGCGCAGCGTCGGGAAGAAGCCGGCGCCGCTCCCCCCACGCCCGGCGAACTCGTCGTACCTCGGGACCGTTCCGTCCCGCGAGGTCCGCCAGCCGTAGCCCGTCGAGAGCGACAGGAAGTCCGAGTACCGGCCGCTCCCCACGCCGGCCCGCCGCAGCTGCGCCCGGAAGCCGTACTTCCCGCCGGAGAACTCCGACCAGGCGGCGTCCACCCCGGTGAGCAGCGCGTTCCGCAGCCGCCTCCCGTCGGCCCGGCGCATCCATCCGCTCTCCTGCCGGTTCACCGCGTCGAGCAGCAGTGACGTCGTCAGCAGGTCGGCGTGCTCGACCTCCCGCTCGTCGAGGAACGCCCTCAGCCTGCTCAGCGACGCGCCGGCCGGTGCCCGTACGGCGCGCACCGGGGGCCGTATCAGCGGCTCCGGCAGCACTCTCGGCAGGTCGTGTCCCGGGCCGGTCCCGCGGACGTCCCGCAGACGTCGCAGCAGGTCGAGCTCGGCCGCGCCCGGCAGGACGCCGCCCCGCGCGTCGAAGTACCAGCTGCCGGCCAGTAGGTAGTGCCGTTCCCCGCGCAGCAGGATCGGGAAGAACTCGCGGCTGTGCCGGTGGCCCTCCAGGATCTCCCGCGTCAGGTCGTCCGACTCCTGGGCCTCGGGCGACATCAGCACGACGACCGCCAGCGCGTACCGGAGCCGCTGCCGGATCCTCCAGATGTAGTCGTCGCCCCAGCGCAGGTCCCCGATGGACCAGGCGGGCAGCCCCGCCCTGGACAGGTGGCCGACCAGGCGCTCCCCGTACTCCACGTCCGCGCGGGCGTAGCAGACCACGAAACCGGGCGGCTCGGGCTCGGCGGGCGGCTGGGACGTCCTGACGCGCGCCGCGTCCAGGAACTCCTCGGGCACCGGCGGCCGGGCACCGGCGGCCGTCGGCGGCGAGGGCCCGCCCCGGAGGGCACGGACCAGCTCGGCCACCTTGTCGTCGTAGACCCGCCCGGTCAGTCTGCGGAAGTCCATCCACACCCGGGTCGCGGCGAAGGGCGGGATGTCGGCGTCGCCGTAAAGAATGGGGATGAACCGCAGCCCGCGCTCGATCGACGCCTGCATGAGCGCCGCGTACTCCTGCCGAATCCAGGGTCTGGTCATCGCGGCCGGGCTGAAAACCTGAATTCCACCGGTGGACTCCCGGATCGCCCTGTCGATTCTGTGCACGATGAGGTCGCCCGGCAGTAAATCCCATTCGTCGAAGAAGACCTGAACCTCGCTGCTCCGAAGGCGTTCGGCCAGGGTGCGGACCCAGTCGCCGTCCTCGTGGGCATAGGAGATGAACACGTTGTTCAACCGGTGACCCTCCCTGCCGGAAAGCACGCGATCTCACTCCTGGTTACCAGGGTAATACCGGGGAGTCGTCGTTAAGCGCAGTATTCGGGAAATTTCTCTCAGTTACCTTGGCCGATAAAACATCGGCCCTCAGAAGAGCACCGCATTCAGCGCGATTGGCGCCGGGCGGGATCCCGCTGTCCGGCCGCCTCGCGGCGGCCCAGCGCGAGCTCGCCCGCACCTGTGCCCGCTGCGGGCATGCGGCGAGGGAGAACCGCGTCACCCGGGTCGTGTTCGCGCAGGGAACGGAGGGGTCACCAGGGCGAACATCCACTCTGCCGAATCAGGCATGGATACGCTGGACCGCACCGTATCCGGATCACTGAAACACGAATCCCAGGAAGCCTTACGATGCGTCCCGTACCCAACGACGTCCTGTCCGAGTACGACTCCACCGGCGCGAGCACAGGCGTCGAACTGGAGGTCATCGAGGCGATCGATGAACCTTTCGATCCAGAGCAGATCGATGTGGTCACCAGGACTCCTACCGTGGACCTGATGCTGTCGCGGATCAGGACCAAGATGATCGACCTGGCGCCGGACTTCCAGCGCCGGGCCGACATCTGGAACCAGAAGCATCAGAGCCGTCTGATCGAGTCCCTGCTGCTGCGAATCCCGCTGCCCACCCTCTACGCGTCTGAGGGCGACGGTGATGTCTGGGCCATCGTGGATGGGATTCAGCGGCTTACCACGATCGGCCGCTTCATGGATCCGCACAGCATCGGGCGGGATCGGCTGACCCTTCAAGGGCTGGAATACCTGGACTACAACGGCTGCACCTTTGATGATCTTCCTGGCCGTCTCCAGCTGCGGCTGCGGGAGACCGAGCTGGTGGTGCACCTGATTCGCCGGGACACTCCGGAGGCCGTGAAGTTCAACATCTTCGCGAGGATCAACACGGGTGGCCTGCCGCTCTCCCGCCAGGAGCTCCGGCACGCCCTCATTCCCGGGCCGGCCCGCTCTGTCCTCGGTGAACTCGCCGACTCTCCACCTTTTCTCCGGGCGACCGACAAGAGTGTCAATCCCGAACGGATGGCGGATCGAGAGATGGTCCTCCGATTCATCGCTTTTTGGTCGATTTCTCTGGAAACTTACTCTCACGCTGACTTTGACCATTTTCTTCGTGAGGCGATGCGCAGCATCAACAAGATGACACACCAGGAAGTATGGGGGGTTCAGCGGCAGTTCATCCGGGCGATGGAGGCCGCACACGCCGTCTTCGGTCCTTACGCGTTCCGTAAACGCTATCGAGAAAACGACCGAAGGTTCCCCATCAACAAAGCCCTGTTCGAGGCCGTCACGGTGAATCTCGCCAGACGGAGCGACGAAGAGCTGGATCTGCTGACGGCTCGATGCGACATGGTCCAGACTGGCCTCGTCGATCTGCTGGCCGACGATCCCGAGTTCGAACGGTCCATCTCTCAGGGAACCGGAGATATCGGCAAGGTGCGTCGGCGCTTCGGCTCGGTGAAGAACCTCTTCGATGGAGTTGTGAATGCTTGACAGGCTCGACGTCGTCAACTTCAAGGCCTTCGCGGACGCTCGGATTCCCCTCGGGGGGTTCACGCTGCTCTCCGGCTTGAACTCGGCGGGCAAGAGCACGGTCCTGCAGGCTCTCGCACTGCTCCGTCAATCCCAGGTGGCCGGGCTGCTTGACGACGGCACCGGATCGGGTTTTCTCCTCAACGGAGAGCTGGTCGAGCTGGGCACCGGGCGTGACGTGCTTCACGAAAACCACATCGACACCGGCGGCGAAGGCCCGCAGATCATACTGTCGGTGGTCGAGGACGGCATCGTCCACACGTGGACCGCGGCCTACGGCCAGGAGAACGACCTTCTGCATCTTGACTCCGGCACCACTCACCATTCGGCAGGCATGTTCGGCCCCGATTTCCAGTACCTCAAGGCGGATCGGCTGGCCCCCTCCGTCAGCTACCCCCGATCTCATGAGATGGCGATCCGGCGAGGGTTTCTCGGCTGCAGAGGGGAGCACGCGGTCAACTTCCTCCGGCATCGCCAGGATGAACGGCTGACCTCGCCGCAACTGCACCACCCCGATGCGCGGTCTACGTCGCTACTCGATCAGACAGACGCCTGGATGCGGGAGATATGTCCTGGCGTGAACTTACAGGCCGCCACCATTGAGGGCACCGACCTGGTCAGGCTCGGTTATCGCATCGGCGTCGCCGGTCTGCCCACGGCACTCTCTCATCGGCCGACCAACGTCGGCTTCGGTCTTTCCTATGTGCTGCCCATCGTGCTGGCCTGCCTTTCGGCCGTACCCGGCAGTCTGATTCTCCTGGAGAATCCGGAGGCCCATCTGCATCCCCGGGGGCAGACCATGATGGCGACACTCGCCGCGGCCGCAGTGGCCTCCGGAGCACAGCTCATCGTGGAAAGTCACAGCGATCACGTCCTGAACGGCCTGCGGTTGGCGGTGAAGCATGGCACACTTACGGACTCCGCGGTGAAACTGCTCTATTTTCAGCGTCAGCGCAACGGGGTGGAAATCCTTAATCCGACGCTGGGGCCGGACGGCATGATCTCAGATTGGCCTCCGGGGTTCTTCGATGAGTGGGAGCACTCGCTCGACCAACTTCTGGGCTGACCGTTTATGAGGAGAAAGACCCCCGTGCCCGTTTTCCTCTGCCTCAATGAGCTGTCCTGCACCTCAAATGCTCACGAACGTGAAATCAACCAGGCGATGGCTGCTTTCGTGGAGTTGCTCCGGCAATGCCGACGTTGGCGGAAGGACGTCTCGTTGATCTCCGCATCGCCGCTCGCCACACTGGATCTTGCCCCCGGGTATCCGATCTCTCAGTGGATGGGCAGTCCGCGGAATCGAGACCGATGGCGGTTCCTCCGCCTCATGCAGAACAAGGCCCCGTTCAGCTCGGTGCTTTCCGGCACCGAAGGCGAGGTCGAATACCGGCTCGGCGAGAGCCGCACCGACGGGATCGGGACCGCTCACCTGATCGACGGGCTCGCGGTCAGCCTCCCGCTTGAAGAGCGCTGGAACCGCGAGTGGATCCTTCCGAGGCGAAGCGCGCTTGAGGAGACCGAAGACGGGCTCCTCCGGCTCCGCGTGGAGGAAGTGGCGGTCAGGCACGCTTCAGCGATCGAACATCTGACCGTCCATGAGAAGTGGGCAAAGGCCACCGGACTGGCCGACATCAGGACCGGTCAAGCTCTCTGGGACTCCCGCGCCGACTTCTTTCCTCGCCTGCGGTTCCTCGGCCGAGTCGAAGAGGATCTCAGGACACTTCATCACTACTGGCTGGCCCCGGTCAAAGGTCTGCTGCTGGGGCTGGACGCCTCCCTGAACGCATGGAACACCCGGGAGTTTCCCGAACCGGACTGGCACACCAGAGTCACGCCTGAGTCCGAAACACGGAGACGTCTGTGTGGGTTCACCGACCTGGACGGGACCACCAGGGTTTTCGACCTGCACGCCCGGATGACTCCGAACGACGGCCGCCTGCATTTCCGGCTCTGTCGTGAAGACGGTACGGCGGTCATCGCCTACATCGGGCGGAAGATTCAAAACTGACTCAAAGGCTCGTCGCCATCGCCTCTGAAATTGGCCGTGCCCGGGCAGGAGGTGTTCGGGAAGGCTGTCTGTAATCCAGTGGACCGTTAGAAGCAATCGCCGTAGTACTTGTTTTAGCATCGTTCGTGCAGGGGCTCGCCGAGGGGGCGCTCGACCCGCCTCCGATGCTCTCCTGAGGAGAGTCCGGCCGGCTCCCCTGCACGACCGCTTCCCGGCCCCGGGGCCGGTTACCCGCCCGGCGTGGTCACCCGGTCAGGTGGCGGCGCTTTCGGCCGTGCCGGGTACCGGGGGAGCCGGAGGCCACGGAATCCCGGCCAGGACGGGGAGCAGCGACTCCTCCTCGTAGTCGAGGTGTGCCGTCAGCCGCTCCGCCATCCGGTCCAGCTCGGTGCGGAAACGCCGGGGGTCGGCGGTGTCGATGTCGGCCAGCAGGGCGAGTAGTTCGCCCTGGATACGCGCGACCGCCCGGTGTTCGTCGCGGAGCCGGTCGAGGGTGCCGCCCAGGTGAGGGTGCCGGCTCGCGAGTGCGGGGAAGACGTGGGCGTCCTCGCCGCTGTGGTGGAACTCCAGGGACTGGCAGAACGCCAGGCAGTGCTGCCGGAGTTGCAGGCCCAGTCCCGGCGGCGGTGGTTCACCGGGGCCCCGGGGGGTCTCCCGTGCGGCGAGGTGGGCGTCGGCCTCGGCGCGCACGTGCCGCAACTGCGAGCGCAGCCAGGTGTGGACCTCCATGAGCTTGCCGGCGAGACCGGCGACCTCGGGAGGGTCCGCTCCCGCCTCGGGCTCAGAACGCTCCAGCACCACGACCGGCAGGATCCGGGTGGTGCGGACCTGGTAGCCGACGTATCCGGGCGCCGCGCGCACCACGTGCTCGAACAGCCGCTCGCGCCGTCCGCCCTCGGCGGGGACCGCGATCGCCTCGAACACCTCGGTGCCGATCTCCACCCGCACCACGGGATGGGCGAGCAGGTTGTGGTACCAGGCGGGATGGCGGGGCGCGCCGGCGGCGGACGCGACGACGAGCAGCAGGTCGCCGTCGCGGACGTAGCCGAGGGGGACGGTGTGCTCCGTCCCCGACCTCGCGCCGGTGGTGGTCAGCAGGAGGAGGTCGCCGCCCTCGAAGGGGCCGCCGACCTTTCCCCCGTTGGCCCGGAACTCCTCGATGATCGGCTGGTTGAAGGACGCAGGCATACGGTTTTGGGTCTCCAAAGAAGTGCGTAGGCCCGCGAGGGGGCCGAGTGACGGTGAAATGACGGTGATGAGCGCAGCGCGCGGTGCCGCACGTGAACCCCTGCCCGGAGACGGACCTCGATCGGGCACGCGGGGCCGTGGACGCTCGCCGGAACGCGGCGGCCGTCGGGGGAGGCGTGACGTACCGGGGTCACACGGCGGTGCCGGGCACCGCACAGGACAGGGCGGGACGTGCGGAGACGCTTAGGTCAGGCGCAGGGTGCGGAGTGTGAACCCATGGCATCGCCCCTTTGTGAATGGTGCCGCCCGACCGCCGGCCTGCCCACTGCTCTCTGGCCAGCGTCACGCGACACGCGCACCATTACAACCATCCGTCCGCCTCCTGTCAACGTGCGCTCGGGTAACACCGAACGCACAAGGGCCCGGCCCGAGGAGATCAAAAAGGATGAGTGGCCTGATTCCGGCGTCTCACAAAATCTTGGAATTCCATGAAGGGGGCGCCATGGACAGGTCGGCCGCCCCGGCGGGGGCGCAGCGGGAGGGCTCGGTGGTGGCCCGGCCCGGCGGCGAAGACGGCTGGTACGTGGACGACCGTTGTACGGACTGCGATGTCGCCCGGCAGCTCGCCCCGGGGTTGATCGGTGAGGCCGACGGCCGTTCGGCGGTGCTCCGCCGGCCGTACGGCGAGGCGGAGACCGGGCAGATGTACGCGGCCGCCTTCGCCTGCCCCCGATGACCGCACCGCCCCACGGCCTCAGGCAAGAAACGCTTACTCCGCCTGAGTTGATCTCCTAAGGGACAGCTCCCTGTTTCTCTGTGCGGTCGGCTACCGCGGCGTTAGGATTCGGCGATCTACCGTAAGGTCTGGAAATTTCGGAGTTTGCGGCGTTCTTGCTACCCCCGAACGCGACTTTCAAGAGGTTCTGTGGCAATGGACAACCGGAAGGTTCGAACGGCAGTCCTTGGCGATTCCAGATCGGATCACCCTCTTTTCCTGCCGGAAGATCACCACGACGCCGAGCTGTATCTCACGAAGTATAAGGGGCGGACGTTCTGGTGCGGTACGCGGCTCGGCGGATGCGGCCGGCGGCAGGTGTTGATTACGGCGGCGGTTACCGGGCGGATTGATGTGGCGACGGCGCGGGGGGTGTGGGGTAAGCGGTGACCCGGTCGGCTGGGGTCACCGCCTCCGTTCCATCTGATTTTCAGGGCCATGCCACGAGCTGGAACCATACGGATTTTCCGTAGGGGGTAAGGGTCCAGCCCCAGTTGTGGGAGAGGTTCTGGACGATGGCGAGTCCTCTGCCGGAGGTTTCCAGATGGGTTGCCCATCTTCTCCGAGGAGGCACCGTGCAGGAGTCGTGGACCTCCACGATCATCAGGTCTCTTTTCCTGCCAACCGTGATCCGGATGGCGCTCGCGGCCGGAATGGCGGCGGCGCCGTAAGCGACCGCGTTGGCGGCGAGTTCCGAGGCCAGGAGTTCGGCGATTTCCGGGATGTCTTCCGCCGCGTTCCAGTCGGCGGCCACGTCGCGGACGAAACGGCGGACGGACGCCACACTTTCCCTTGCGTGCGGAATCCACTTCTCTCCTAGCTGGGAAAAGATGGGATTGATCGTGTGGCGATGTTCGGCCAGTGCCACCCGCGCCTTGAGAGCCTCGTCCATGGGTTCTCTTTCTCTCTCTGATTTTGTATGTTCAGAGTGCCGAGACGTGACTACGCTTGGTGGCGGAACGGTTACCAAAGGCGAGCTTTGGGATTCACGTCGCGGTCGTTGAATTCCGGCAAGGGAGGGCATTGTGGCCAACCTCTACACACCTCAGGCGATATGGGGCAGAGAGCTGCGTCATTACCGGAAGGCGGCGGGCCTCACCCAGGGGCAGCTCGCCGAGAGGATTCACTTCAGTGAGTCTCTGATCAGCGGTGTGGAGACCGGCCAGCTCCCGGCCAGCCCCGAGTTCGCCGACACTTGCGACGAAACCCTTGCGACGGGTGGAGCCCTCCGACGTCTTCTCGACTGGAGGAAGGGCCAGGTCTTTCCCCCGTGGTTCGGCAGGTGGGCAGACAAGGAGCAGGTGGCGACATCCCTGCGTTCCTACGAACCGATCCTGATCCCCGGATTGCTTCAAACTCCCGAGTACGCACTCGAAGTTCTCTACGGAGACGAAGCCGCTGTGCATGCTCGCCTGGCGCGTCAGGAGGTACTCAAGCGTCAGGACCCTGCCCCCCTCCGGCTGCGCTGCGTGATTGATGAAGCTGTGTTGCGCCGTTTGATCGGAAGCCCCAAGATCATGCGTGAGCAGCTGGAGTACTTGGCTGCGCTCACTACGCCACGTATCAGCGTGCAAGTGGTGCCCCTCGGTGGCATGCGTGCGGGCCTTGAGGCAGGATTCATAATCGCTACGCTGGAAGGCGGAAGCGAGGTAGCTTATTTTGACACTGCTGTCCGTGGCCTGGTCACCAGTGATCAGGATGAGATCGCGGCAGCCGTGGAGAAATTCGAGGCTATCCGTATAGAGGCATTGCCATTACATATGTCGATGGACCTCATTAGAAGAACGGTAGAGGAACGATGGACCTGAGCAAGGCCGAGTGGCGAAAGTCAACTTTTACCGGTAGCAACGGCGGTAACTGTGTTGAGGTCGCGGAGCTCAAAGACGTCACTGACGGTCCCGGTCATAAGGCCGGACAGGCCGACCTGGTCGCGGTGCGTGACTCCAAGGACCCCGAAGGGCCCAAGCTGTTCTTCACCCCCGCCGAGTGGGACGCCTTCGTCAACGGTGTGAAGGCCAACGAGTTCGACCTCCATTAGAGCCGCGACGGCCCGGCCGCCCTGGTGATCCCCTCGGCGGCCGGTTGCCGTTCGTCAGTGGCGGGCTGCCCCCGGACGCGCGTCCCGGCTCGGAAAAGCCTCGGACATGGCGGCCCAACGGATTCAGTCGTGGCCAGGGTGGTGCGGCCAAGCCCCACGATGGAGAAGTCACGCGAGGACGCCGCTACGAGCGGCCAGACCGCGCAATTCAGGCGCTGTGCGCCCAGACACCAGCAGACCGGAGATGAGGGACTTCACCGCCGGACGTGCATGCGTCTCCTCGGGGGCCTGCTGCTCGGCATTTAGAAGCGCACGCACGCATTCGTCCCGGCGCCCCAACTGAGCGAAGGCCGTGGCGATGTCGGTGTAATAACGGGATCGGCGCTCCACGCTGGGAAGACTCTGCGGCGCGATCAGGCGGGCGGCGCTCAAGGCCGCGGCCGGATCCCCAGCGGAGTTCTCCGCCGAGATGAGATGCAGTTGAACGGTGACCGGGCTGAAACCCCCGCCGTGGTCGCGCAGCATGGTCCCGCCAAGTTCAAGGGCGATCGCCGTGGCCTCGTCGGTGAGCTGTCGCATTCCTTTACGGTCACCACTGCGGGCAGCGGTGTAGGCCGCCGACTGGATCAACAGGCCGCGCTCGGCGGCACCGGCCCGCCCAGCACCGCGCAAACGGGGTTCATCAGCGGCGGCCAACGCGATCGACATCGCCTGATCGTTCCATCCCGCTTTTCGAGCCAGCACGGCGAGGTTCCGCGCGGCTTCCGCCACCGTGAGTACATCGTCGCCGATCTCGGCTAGCTGACGTGCGCGGTCGGCAGCCATCCAGCCGAGTTGCTGCTCGTCGAGCTTGACGAGCATGCGGGTCGCCAGAACGTAACTCTGCGAGAGAAGCGCGTGATCCGTCTCGCCGTTGCTGAGCGCATGCCCAGCGCGGATCAACCGGGGTAGGCGTATGGCGAGATTGCCGTAACGGCAGGCATGGAAGTCGGAGAGCGCCCGCGAGAGTTCCGCGGGTAACTGCTTGGGCGATAGGTCCCCGAGATCGCCGCCCAGACCGAGCATCGCGTCACGGAGGCCGGCGACGAGCACCTCGCCGAGCAGAGCCTCGTTCGCCTGTGCGGTGCCGCCTCTAAGAAATCGGGAGCTCGCGGCGGCGGCGGCCGTGACCGCCAAGCTCGCCAGCATATTCCTTCGACGCACCGAACCTTCCCCGTCCTCCCTCTGACTCCCACCCACACTATGAGCGGGCAGGCATGGATATGCGGTAGTTGGTACGGTCGCTTGACCGTGTCGGATCTTTGGCCGGGGCGGTGCAAGACCAAGAGCCTGATGCGGAATGCCGAGCGCCTCGGCGAAGCACCGCAGCACGGCAACATCAGTCATCGGTGAGATACCCCGCTCGTAGCGGGAAACCTGAGCCGCGGAGTATCCAGCGAGCTTGCCAAGCTGGGCAAGCGTCAGTCGTTGCGCCTGCCGTACCCGACGTACCAGTTCCCCGGGAGTCACGATCGCCTCGGGGGATGCTTCCGTTCTGCCGATCGCATCCATACCTGTCCCCGCCAGTAGCTGAGATCGCGCCTCTTTCACCGTAGCCGCGTTCAAGCACCCCCGGCAGGGCCTTTGCGCCAGACGCAAACACCTTTGCAGCACAAGGCAACGCCCCTCCCGCAGTCAGGCCGGATGCGATGACCTCAAGGGCAGGCGGCCCGCGCTCGGCAGGCCGCTACCGATTCGGTCCGCTCCCCTGGGAGGGCTTGATGCAGTCTCCGATCTTCGTTGCGTCTGCGGCACGTACCGCAGACGCCCGCCTCGCTCCCGGCTATTACTTTCACTCCGAGGGCCTCGGCCCCTACATCACGAGTGTGCTGAGCAACTGCCGGACAGTCTTCGACATCAAACCCGCCATGACGGCAGACCTCGACGACCCTGACGCCGCAGGCCTGGACGGTGTGCCTCGCGGCGTTGTCGAGGATGGCGCCCTGCTCAAGGGAGAGGTCATCGTCGAGGCCGGCGCCCGCGTCGAGGCCGGCGCTCAGATCATCGGGCCGGTGCTGATCTGCGCCGGCGCGGTCGTGGCCGCCGGCGCCCTGGTCCGCGACCACAGCGTGATCGGCCCCGGTTGCCGGATCGGTTTCGGCGCGGAGATCACGCGTAGCCTGCTGGCCGGACACGTCTTCGTCAAACATCCGTGCTTCGTCGGCGACTCGGTGATCGGGCGGAGCGTCAACATCGGCTCTTTCTGCTCCACCACCGGGCTTCGGTGTGACCGTGGGCCGGTCGCCGAGCCGGCGATCGAGGAGATCACCGTCAATCTTGACGGGCAGTGCATCACCACAGGGCAAACGAAGTTCGGCGCCGTCATCGGCGACGAGGTCGCCCTACCGGCCGGGACCGTACTGTCGCCGGGAACGCTGATCGGCCCCGGCACGGTGGTCTACCCTCGCGACCACATCGGCGGCTTCCTGCCCGCCGGCTCCCGGGTGCGGTGACAGCCATGTCCATCACCCCAACCCGCACCGCCCTGGACGCCACCGTCGTGGAGGTCGTCGGCGGGCGACCTCTGAGCGGCCGTATCGCGGTGCAGGGCAGCAAGAACATCGCCCTTCACCTGTACGCCGCCGCACTCCTGACGGATGCCCCGGTCGCCCTCGTCGCGGTTCCAGACATCATCGACACCGCAGTGTGCGCGCAGATCTTGACCCACACCGGAGCCCACGTCACCACCGACGGCGGCCGGTTCGCCGTAGCCCCGCCCCCAGCCGCGACCGTCTGCCCGATCATCCATCCGGAGCTCGGCCGCCGGGTGCGCACGACCGTCGTCCTGGCCGCCGCGGTGCTAGCCCGAACCGGACAGGTCACCTTCCCCTATCCCGGCGGGGACGCCTTCTGCCCCCGCCTGATCGACCGGCACCTCGCGGCGATGCAGGCCGCCGACGCCGAGGTCGTCGCCGACGCCACCAGCATCCGCGCACGGTGCGGACCACGCGGTGTACAGGCGTTCACCGTGGACGTGGCCACCCCGTACGGGCCGAGTCTGGGGGCGACGGTAACCGCCATGTTGTTAGCCGCCCGCGCCCGGGGCAGCAGCCTGATCACCCACCCGTCGATCGAACCGGAGGTCACCGAGACCGCCCGATTCCTGGCCGAGCGCGGCGTCGGAATCCACTTCGACGAGCAGGGGCTACATGTCGTCGGGAGCGACTGGATCACCGGCGGCGGTTTCACAGTGGCAGGGGACCGAATCGAGGCAGCAACCATGATCATGGCTGCCGCCTCCACCGGCGGTAGCGTTCACCTCGACGGGATCACCGCCTCATCCATCCCCGACGGCCTCACCGCGGCCCTGGCAGCAGCGGGCATCGGCCTCACCGACGACGCAAACGGCGGCGTTCGTGCGGCCCTGGACGGCCCCTTGCAGGGCATCACAGCGGCCACCGGTCCGCATCCGGCTTTGCCCACCGACACCGCACCGCAACTCGCGGCGATGCTCACCCAAGCCCATGGATCCTCGCTGATCGCCGAGCGCGTGTATCCCCGCCGTGACACCCACATCAAGGGCCTGCGGGCCTTCGGCGCCGATATCTCCTCTACCGGCTCGATCACCGGCGTGCGCGGGCCCGTACGGCTACGCGCCGCCATGGCCGCGGCCCAGGACATCCGCGCAGTGACGGCTTTGTTAATCGCGGCTCTCGCTGCTGAGGGCACCTCTACGATCCGGGGGATGTACCACCTCCGGCGTGGCCACGGTCACCTGCTGGCCAACCTCGCCGCGCTTGGAGCCGACATCACCACCTCGGAGGCCCACTGATGCCCGCCGTACCGTTCAGCGCCGATGACACCGCCCGCCTTCAGGAGGCTCTCGACGAGGTAGTCGCCGATGGCGCCACCCCCGGAGGGGTCATCGTCTGCGGCACCACCGACGGGCAAAAGCGTGTCCTCGCCGGGGGTACTGTCGCGCCCGAGCTCGGCGAGCTCACCCCAACCGAGCACACCACGTACGACGTCGCCTCGCTCACCAAGGTTGTCGCCACGTGGCCGCTCATCGGCCAGACCCTTGAGACCGGGCTGGGCGATCTGGACGCACCCGTGCGCGATGTCCTGCCCGCGATGACCGGTGAGGCACCCAGCGGAGAGGCGACCCTCCGTCAACTCCTCGCGCACACGTCCGGGCTGCGCGCCTCCACCCGTCTGGATCACTACCGCGGCGCGTCCGCGTCGCTGCATGAGCTCTTGTGCCGTGAACCGTTGGAGGGGACGCCCGGCCGGCACCGCTACATCAACCGCGGTTACATCCTGCTCGGCCTTGCCCTCGCTCATGCCAACGCCGTCCCTCTGGACTACCTCGCCGGCCAACTCTGGCAGCGCATCGGGATGAGCTCCACCATCTACGGGCCCGTTGCCCGCGGTTCTCACGTCGCGCCGACCGAACGGCGCATTCCCGGTGCCCCGAGGGCCTGGGGTTCCGTGCACGACGACAACGCCGCACTTCTGGGCGGTGTCGCCGGGCATGCAGGCGTCTTTTCCACACCCCATGACCTCGCTGCTTACGCTGCCTGGCTGCTCGACGCCTACGCCCGCGGCGACGCCATGGGCGAGTGGCTGCGGGTGAGCCTCGTCCCACATGCCCCGATCGAACCGGGCCTCGACCGCGGCCTGGCGTGGATCCTCGCCGCCGGCAGTCACGTCGCCTATCACCACGGGTTCACCGGTACCAGCCTCTACCTTGCCCCGAACGCCGGCCGTTACCTCGCGATCTGCACCAACGCCGTCTACCACGGGGCCGCCCGTACTCGAATCACACCGCTGCGGAACCTCGCGCTCAAGACGATTTCCGCGACATGGCGCTCGGGGGCATTGGATGAGTGAACTGCTTGCCGACCACACCACACTGCGTCTCGGCGGCACCGCCGACCGTCTGCTCACTCACACCGATCCGGCCACCTGGTCCGATCTCACTCACGCCGTCTTGCGCGAGCCCGTAGTACCGTTCGTTCTGGGCGGGGGCAGCAACACCATCGCCGACGACGCCGGGTATCCCGGGCCGGTGATCCGCATGGCGGCCCGCGGCATCGCCGCCCGCCCGCTCGACGACGCCGTGGAAGTCACCATTCAGGCTGGCGAGCCGCTGTCGGCCCTCGTCGCTTTCGCCGTCAGCGAGGGCCTAACCGGTATCGAATACCTTGCCGGCATCCCGGGCACGACCGGCGCCGCTCCGATTCAGAACACCGGCGCTTACGGTCAGCAGATATCCGACGCCCTCGCCCGGCTCACCGTCTATGACTGGAGCCGCAGGCAGCTCGCCGTATTCCGCCCGGAAGTATGCGGGTTCGGCTACCGCACCAGCCTTTTCAAGGCCCACTCGGGCCGATGGACGATCCTTGAGGTCGTCTTACGCCTCACCCGCAGCACGTACGCCGCGCCGGTCACGTACCGGCATCTCGCCCAACACCTCGGCGTCCCCCTGCACACCCGGATCCCGCTCGCCGAGGCGGCCCAGGGCGTCATGGCCGACCGCTGCCGGCGTGGCCTGTCCCTCCCAGAGAGCGGGCCCGACGCCCGCCAAGCGGGATCGGTCTTCCTTAACCCGCCCATCACTTCGGCTCAAGCCGATGTGGTCCGCAAAGCGGGCGGCATGGTCTACCGCGATGACTACAGCGTTCTGCGAACCAGCGCTGGATGGCTACTCCAACTGGCCGGCCACCATGCCGGCAGTCAGCTCGCACCAGGGGTGTTCTGCTCGACCCGTCGAACTCTTACCCTCACTGCTCATGACGGCGCTACCGCAACTGCCTTTAACATTGTCCTGCAAAAGTTGGCCCGTGACGTCTTCAAAATGACGGGTATCCGGCTGCCCCCAGAGCCCGTACGGCCTATCGCGGCGCCCTGTGTCTGGCCAGACGGAATCCCGGAATCTTCCTCCGGTTCCTGACATCCTGCTGAGGCGATCGTCCCGCCACTCATTCCGGGTGGTCGGTCGTCCGTATCGCCGATCTGAACGGAGACGCCCGGCCTGTTCCGATGATGGCCGTCGATCGGGGATGCTGGGCGCGGATCCCTGGCTTCAGCCATGGAGGTAAGCCCGGCGCGGGAAGGCGTGCCGGCGCCTGAGCGTGCTTTGACCCGCATCTTTTTCGGGATGCCGAATCCCATCGAAAACTCATTCGGTAGATGTCTTACGGATGCATACTGATCAGTGTGTCGGTGACGCTCCGTACCAACAGCGATACCGTCTTCCGGTGCGCGTTTTACATCGTGTGGTGCCCCAAGTACCGGCGTCGCGTTCTGGACGGGCGGATCGAAGAGCGACTCAAAGAGCTGATCCGTGAGGTGATCTCAGAGAAGGGGGCGTGGCCGGTGGAACTGGAGGTCATGCCCGACCAGGTTCACCTCCTGGTCGAGGTGGACCCCCGGTACGGGGTCCACAAGCTGGTCAAGGCCGTCAAGGGCCGTACCTCCCGTGTGCTGCGCCAGGAGTTCCCGTCGCTGAGGTCCCGGCTGCCCACGCTGTGGACGAACTCCTACTTCGTCGCCACGGTCGGTGAAGCACCTTTGGACGTGGTCGAGCGGTATGTCGAGAACCAGAAGAACGTGTAGGCGGCACTGATGCTCACCGGACGCCGTTACCGCCTCGCCTTCACCCCCGAGCAAGCCGACTTCGCGGAGCGGATCGGCGGGGCGTGCTGGTCGGTGTGGAACACCGGCCTGGGGCAGCGCCGCGCCTACCGGCAGCGCGGCGCGTGGATCGACTACGTGGAGCAGGCCCGGCAACTCGCCGACGCCAAGGCCGGCTTCCCGTGGCTTTCCGAGGTTCCCGGTCACTGCCTCCAGCAGACCCTGATGGATCTGGATCGGGCGTGCCGTGCCCACGGCACGTGGAAGGTGCGCTGGAAGTCGAAGGTCAAGAACCCGCCGAGCTTCCGTTTCCCCGAAGGGGGAAAGATCACCGTGGAGCGGCTCAACCGGCGGTGGGCGCGGGCGAAACTGCCGAAGCTCGGCTGGGTCCGGTTCCGGATCACCCGCCCGCTCGGTGGGGTCATCCGGTCGGCCACGCTCAGCCGCGACGGGAGGCACTGGTTCGTCTCCTTCCTGGTCGAAGACGGTGTGACCACTCCCGAGAGGCACGCCACCCCCGGCACGGGCGTGGGGATCGACCGGGGCGTGGCCAAGGTCGTCACCCGTTCCGACGGGATCTTCCATCACCGGGTGTTCGCCACCGGCCGGGAGGTCGGGCACGCCGTGAAGCTCCAACGACGGCTGGCCGGGGCAGAGAAGGGTTCGGCGCGGCGCAAGGTGGCGGCCGGGCGCGTCGCCGACCTGGCCGGGAGGGTCCGCCGCCGCCGGGAGGACTTCGCGGCCAAGACCGCCAACACCCTCGCGACCCGGTTCGACCTGATCGTGTTCGAGGCGCTGAAAACGAAGAACATGACCGCGTCGGTCGCGCCGAAGCCCGACCCCGGCCGGCCGGGCGGCTATCTGCCCAACGGGGCCGCTGCCAAGTCCGGGCTGAACAAGGCCATCTTGGACAAGGGCTGGTATCGGATCGAGACCGCCACCCGTGGCAAGGCCCGGTACACGGGCAGCGCTGTGATCACCGTCAACCCGGCGTACACGTCTCAGAGGTGCTCGGTGCCAAGCTGCGGGAAGGTGGATGAGAAGAGCCGCGAGAGCCAAGCCCTCTTCCGTTGCGCCTCCTGTGGGCACACCGAGCATGCCGACGTGAACGCTGCCAAGAACATCCTCACCGCCGGAAGAGCGGAACACGCGGCGGCCAGACCGGCCACGCGGGTTGGGGCGCGCAAACCACGCACCCGCGTGGGCCGGAAGGCGAACCGTCAAGCAACAGCAGCACCGGGCCACGCCACGGCGGAGCCCGAGCTGGCTGGAATCCCCCGGCTTTAGCCGTGGGGAGCGCTTCAATGTCGGTGGTCTCTGCTTGAATGAAAGACTTCGTACCTCAGTGAAGGAACGTGACATTGGCCCCTGTGCATCATGAGAAGGTCTTCGAGGACGCCATCGAGTCGGCTCTTCTCGAAAGGGGCTGGGGGAAGGGCTCAAACGGGCTCTACGACCACGCTCTGGGGCTGAATCCGACGGAGTTGCTGCGCTTCGTGCAGGCGACCCAGCCGAAGGAGTGGGGCCGGCTGGTCGTCGCGCAGGCCGGGGACGAGGCGGGGGCCGCCCGGCGTCTCGCCGTTCAGGTGGGAAAGGCGATCGACGCCGAGGGGGCCCTTGAGGTGCTCCGGCACGGGGTGAAGGATCGGGGGATCACCTTCAGGCTCGCCTACTTCCGGCCCGCCCACACGATCGCCGCCGACGCGCTGGAGCCGTACGGCAAGAACATTCTCAGCGTCGTCCGCCAGTTCCGCTACTCGGCGACGGTCACCGACACCCTTGACCTGGCGCTGTTCGTCAACGGCATCCCGGTCGCCACGGCCGAGCTGAAGAACATCCTCACCGGGCAGACCGTCGAGGACGCCAAGCGGCAGTACCGCGAGGACCGTGACCCCAAGGAGCCGCTGTTCGCCCGGCGGGCACTCGTGCATTTCGCCGTGGACCAGGACCTGGTGTTCGTCACCACGAGGCTGGCCGGGAAGAGGACCCGCTTCCTGCCGTTCAACATGGGCACCGGGGGGCCGGGAAACAAGGGCGGCGCGGGTAACCCGGAGATCCCGCCGGGCGGCACCTACCGGACCTCGTACCTGTGGGAGCGGATCTGGGAGTCGCACACCTGGCTGGACCTGCTCAGGCGGTTCCTGCACGTCGACGACGAGGACGTGAAGAAGGGCAAGGGGCGCAGGCCGTCCCCGGGCAGGGCCCACCGGCTGCCGCTGATCTTCCCGCGTTACCACCAGTGGGACGCCGTGCGGAGGTTGACCGCCCACGCGCGGCGGCACGGGTCCGGTCACAACTACCTGGTGGAGCACTCGGCGGGGTCGGGCAAGTCGAACACGATCGCCTGGCTGGCGCACGCGCTGTCGAACCTGCACACCTCCGCCGCTCTGGCGGAGCTCGACGAGACGGCGCTGGCCAAGGGCTACGGGCCGAATCAGCCGGTGTTCGACAAGGTCATCGTGATCACCGATCGGCTGGTCCTCGACCGGCAGTTGCAGGAGACGATCTACCAGTTCGAGCACACGCCGGGCGTGGTCAAACGGATAGACCAGGACTCGGCCCAGCTCGCCGAGACGCTACAGGGGGAGACGGCCAAGGTCGTCATCACCACGCTGCAGAAGTTCCCGCACATCCTCCAGCAGGTCGAGGGGTTGCGTGGCAAGCGGTTCGCGGTGATCGTGGACGAGGCGCACTCGTCGCAGTCGGGAGAGGGCGCCGCGGCCCTCAAGCGGGTGCTGCGCAAGCTCGGCAGCGACGACGTCGACGAGGACGGCAACCTGCTGACGGCGAGCGCGCTGGCCCGGGGCAGGCACGACAGCCTCTCCTACTTCGCGTTCACCGCCACCCCGAAGAACAAGACGCTCACCCTGTTCGGCACCCCCGGCGAGGACGGCAAGCCCCGCGCGTTCCACATCTACTCGATGCGGCAGGCGATCGAGGAGGGCTTCATCCTCGACGTGCTCAAGAACTACGTCACCTACAAGACGCTCTGGCGGCTGATGAGCACCGAGCCGGACGACCGCGAGGTGGACAAACGCAAAGGTCAGGCGCTGCTGGCCCGGTTCGCCGAGCTGCACCCGACGAGCATGCAGCAGCGGGCACAGATCATCGTCGAGCACTTCCGCCGGCACACCGCGCCGCAGCTGGGCGGGCGGTCCAAGGCGATGGTGGTCACCCCCTCACGTGAGCACGCCCTCCGGCTGGGCCAGGCGATCCGGGACTACGTGGCCGTCAACGACTATCCCGGCTGCGGCACGCTGATCGCCTTCTCCCAGACTCTGAGGCTCAAGGACGAGCACGGGGTCGAGACGGAGTACACCGAGGCCAGGCTGAACGGCTTCGGGGAGAGGGAGCTGCCGGAGCGGTTCGCCTACTGCCGGGCCGACGACACCTCGCCCAACGCCGCCGAGAAGGCGGAGTACCGGATCCTGGTGGTCGCCGACAAGTATCAGACCGGGTTCGACCAGCCGTTGCTGACCACGATGTACGTGGACAAGAAGCTGGCGGGTGTGGCGGCGGTGCAGACGCTGTCACGGTTGAACCGTACGCACCGGCTCAAGTCGCAGGGGGACGTCTTCGTCCTGGACTTCGCCAACGCGGCCGAGGACATCCAGGCGGACTTCCAGCCCTACTTCGAGGGTACGGCCGTCGAGGAGATCGATCCCAACCTGCTCTACACGCGGGCGGCGGCCGTACAGGGACACGCCCTGCTGCTGGCGTCGGAGCTGCAGGCCCTCGCCGAGGCGTATCTCCAGGCCGAGCGGGCCTCGGCGACGCAGCGGGAGTGGGAGAGGGCGCACGCGGCGCTCTACCGCTTCACCGAGCCGGCCGTCGCGCGTTTCATCGAGCGGCAGCGGGAGGACCGGGCGAACGACGACGACTCCGCCGAGCAGTTCCGGGGCGATCTGCGGGGATACGTACGGTTGTACGGGTTTCTGTCGCAGGTCGTGCCCTACACCGACGACGAGCTGGAACGGCTGTACCTGTTCGGCAGGTTCCTGCTGAACCGGCTGCCGCGCCGCGAGGACCCGGCCGTGGACGTCGGTGAGATCGACCTCACCCACCTGAAGATCAGCAAGACCGGTGAGCACGACATCAGCCTGCGCCCCACCGTCGGCGGTGAGGTGACGCTCCCCGCTCCGTCCGGTGCCGGCTCCGCCGCGGCGGAGCCCGAGATGACGTCGCTGCACGCCCTGATCGCCGCGGTGAACGACAAGTACGGCCTGGGCCTGTCGGAGGCCGACCAGGTCTGGGTGGAGCAGCAGCTCAAGGAGGCCGCCCGCAACGACTCGCTCATTGCCGCCGTGCTGGTCAACGACGAGGCCAACTTCGGCGAGGTCTTCGCCGACCACCTGGAGAAGGTGGTGGTCGACCGGCACACCGGGAACACCGGCCTGGTGCAGCGCTTCTTCGACGAGTCGCTGTTCCGCAGCCGGATCACCGACCTCGGCCGCAGGCAGGTCTACAAGATGATCCGTGAGGGAACGCTCGGCTGATCGAACTCGTTGCGGGCCGCAGACTCCGTCCTTCAGGGCGGAGTAAGGCCGGAACCCTGCCTGACACGATCATGCGATCTGGATCATTTGTCAGGTAACCGATAGAACTGTGGGCGTCTTCCAACATGGACGGAGCCCCGGTGGAACGTGGCACGGTTGTCGACGGACGCTACGAGCTCGTCGAGGAGCGCGGCAGTGGCGGGATGGGGCAGGTCTGGAAGGCGTTCGACCAGACCCTGGACCGGCACGTCGCGGTCAAGTTCATCCGCTGGGCGGCCTTCGACACCGAGGAGCGCCGCGAGGCCGCGATCAAACGGTTCAGGCGTGAGGCGCGCGTCACCGCCCGTCTCCGGCATCCGGGGGTGCCCGTCGTCCACGACATGGGCACCTACGCGGGGGACCTGTTCCTCGTCATGGAGTATGTCGAGGGCTGGACGGTCGATGACCTCGTCGACTCGTACGGTCCGCTCCCGCTGTCCTGGGCGGCGGCCCTGACCGCCCAGATCTGCGCCGTTCTCACGGTCGCGCACGCCGAGTCGCTGATCCACCGCGACATCAAACCTCGCAACCTCATGGTCTGCGCGGACGGGACCGTGAAGGTGCTCGACTTCGGCATCGCGGCGATCCTCGGGACACCGGACCTCTCGAAGATCACCAAGGCGGACGAGGGGCTTGGCACGCCGTTCTACATGGCGCCGGAGATGGGCGTCTGGGGCAAGGCGAGCCCGCGCAGCGATCTCTACGCCGTGGGTTGCGTCCTGCATGAGCTGCTGACCGGCACCCGCGTCTTCCAGTCGGAGTTCCCCGCCGCCGAGATGGGCCGCCACCACACCGAATCGCCTCCGCCTCTCCGCTCTCTCCGGGACGACGTTCCCGAGGAGATGGAGAGGCTGGTCCTGGAGCTGCTCGCCAAGAATCCGGGCGACCGCCCCGTGGACGCCGCCCAGGTGTACGAGCGGCTCCTGCCCTCCGTCGAGCGGTTGCCGCCCATCCCCGATGTCACCGTGGCCGCGCCGTCCCCCGACCCGCTGCGGATGTACGCGACCGTGGCCGCCCGCATCGCGGAGACCGCGCTCGCCGGTTCCCGGATCCCTCCGCAGGGGCGCCGGACACCCGGTCCGGTCTCCACGAGCGACGTCGTCGAGGCCAAGGAACGTGCCGAGGACCTGGCCGAGCGCGGCCGGTTCAGCCAGGCGATCGAGATCATTCAAGATGTGCTCGATCCGGCGGTGGAGACCCTCGGTGAAGGCCATCCGCTGGTCTTCGCGCTGCGGATGCACCTGGCCAACACCCGCTTCGCGGCCCACGACTACCGGCGTGCCGCGCCTGAGCTGGAGCGGGTCATCCCCGAGCTGGCGGAGCTGCTCTCACCCGACCATGAGACGGTGCTCGGCTGCCGCTTCAACGAGGCCCTCTGCCACGCCGCCCTCGGTCACCACGATCGGGCGCTCGACCTGATGGCGGTCCTGCGCGGGGACATGACACGCGCGCTGGGGGCGACCGCGGTGCTCACCATGGAGTTGCGGCGGCAGATCGGCGAGGTGCACATCGCGCGGGGTGACATCGACGACGCCGAACGCGTCCTGACCGGCCTGCTGCCGGACATGCTCGCCGCGTTCGGCCCAGACCACCCCGAGGTACGCGAGCTGAGCTCGCTACTCGCCAACCTCGGGCGGTAGGCCGGTCCATGGGAGGCGCGGGGACGACACGCCGGCGCACCTCGGGTGAGAAGGCGAAATGGTGCGTGGCGAACACGCGGTCCCGTACGTCGACCGTCCCGTCCAGGGAGCGCAGCCGGGCCAGGGATTGTCTCCGCTCCCGCCTCGCCCTCGTGGCGGGGCTCGCTGGGCCCGGAGTCGGGCCGGCCTATCCGCACCTGTCGGTGGCCGTGATGTCCAGCACCCAGGCCCCCGGAGGGGGGAACTGACGTTCAAACCCGACGCGGTCTTCTACGCTTCTAGAGAGCGATGCCGTAGACCTCGGTGAACGCGGCACTCGCGTACTCGGGCGTGGCGTAGGCGTACCCGGCATCGCCCCATCGGGTTCCCCAACTGTTGCGGACGATGAAGTGGCTCTTGTTGTACCCGACGAGGGCCACCGCGTGCCCTCCGCGGGCCGTGCCGGCTTGGTAGCGGTTCAGGACGCCCTTGGTGGCGGTGGCCTGGTCCCAGGTGGCGTCCACGTCGAGGCGGGCGAGGATGGGTCCTTGACCGGCCAGCCAGCGCCGCCAGCCGTCAAGATTCCGGCCAAGATTAAAGTAGGCCGAAATCCGAAGGCTCGCGGCCATGGAGTAAAAACCTGCCGAGTCACCGTGATACAGAGCTCCCGAGAGAAAGGGGAGCGTCTCCTCTCGGACACTTCCGAACTTCCGTGCCACATCGAGTGCGGACTTCAGGCTGGTTCCGTCCTCCTCAATGAACGTTGTCGGCCGGGCAGTGAAGTTGTCCGTCTCCTTCGCGGCCATCCAGTGAAAACGAACCGAAGGCCGGCTGCTCTCATCCAGCGTCCCGCTTTTCACGTAATGCCAGCGCAGTAGCGCATCGGCCGTCGCCCATCCGACACACGAGCCGGTCGCTCCCTGATCTCCCACATCCCACCACTGTTCCCGCAGGTCTACGGCCTGCGGCAGAGCTTGAGGGGGCGAGACCAGCCCGGATCCCGCCGCGTGGACGGCAAGCCAGTCCTGTTCGGTGTCCCGCGACGGCAGGCAGTTCAGTATTCGACTCTCAATGAGCTCCATTCCCTGAGTAGAGCACTCGATCCATCCGGCCACAACCGCCTTTATTTCCGTATCGCCAAATACCGTTGTCCACAAATCGACTGGGGTGTATGTGAAACGAGTGCGCCCTTGAGGTTGAGCGGGTGAATGAATTCACCTGCTCCTTTTCCTTGGCCGGCGCCCCGAGGAGTGGAGGCGGATGGTCCGTCAGTGGATTTCCGGCCATGGAGGGGAGTCGGTGTTGGAAAACTCGGAGACCGCAGTCGAGCTCAAGACGCGTACCGAAACGGCGTTGCAACTCATCGAGGAGATCGAACTCGACCCTCCCGCGGGTTGCGGATGTGCTCGATGTCGTGGCGGTAGGTCTCGTCGACTCCACGGTGAGTCGCGGCAGGACGGCCGCCCGGCGTTTCGCTGTGGTGGCCGAGGGCGACGCGAGGCTGGAAATACGGAAATGAGGTTCAGATGGGAAGAAAGGCCGCGAACGGGGTGAATCAGTTGGTGTGGGTGTTGGGGAGGTGGTCGCCCACGTGGCCGACCCAGATCTTGCCGGTCCCGCCGCCCGAGTCGTCGTGGAAGTGGATCCGGGGGGCCGGGCAACCCCCCTTGCGGATCTTGATGTGCGCCTCCATCATCACCTTGCCCGAGGGGTGCACCTCCGCCGGGACGGCGAAGGTCCGCCTCGTGCTGTACTTGCCGTTGGTGTTGACGGTCCGGGACTCGCTCATGGCGACCATGCCCGCCGGGATCGTGAGCCGTCCGGCGCTCCTGCACCAGTCGAAGAACCCGCCGGAGAAGCCCCCCGACGATCTGGCGCGCGCGAACGCGTCGAGGGCTCGCAGGGCGTCCCAGGTCTTGGAGGCCCAGGCCCGCGCCAGGGTGGGGTAGGTGAGGTCGAGTTTCGCCGCCTCGGTGTCGGTGTCGCCGATCTCCACGTGCGGGAGCGTCTCCCGCGCCATGTTCAGGGCGTCCATCAGGCTGGTCGGCTCGAAGGAGGGGGTGCCGGAGGAGAGCCCGAAGGCGGGCTGACCGGCCTCGGCCAGCCGTGCCTCCAGCCAGCGGACCCGTTCTTCGAGCTTGCGGGAGCTTCCGACGGCCTCGGTGTACTCCTGCTGGAGGATCTCGTGTTCGGTGCGGAGCCGGTCGATCTCACCTGCCAGCCGGTCGCTCTCGTCCTCCGCCTCGGCCAGCAGCCGGTCCCCGCTCTGCCGTACCACGATGAGATCGCGCAACCCGTCGACGTGCGCGCCGAGGGTGCGCATCTGGCGCAGGATCTTCCCGTTCTCCGAGCCGTTTCCCCCCGACGAGGCCGCGAGGTCGAGCGCCGCGTCCAGCTCCCCTCGCAGCTCCTTGATCACCATGTCTGCGACCGTTCCGGCGAGCGCCTCGGCGTCGAGGAGGGGGCGCTCGACGGCGGCGGGCTCCGGCTCCGGGGAGACGACGGGCTCCGCGGGCTCCGCGACATCTCCCGGGAGAGGGGCGTCGGGCACGGGATCGGGGCGCGGGGTCATCGCCATCATCCAGCGGCGCAGCCCCTCTCCGCCGGAGTCGGCCGCGGACGTCCTCGGGGCCACGGCCTTGGCGATGTCACCGGGCCTGGCCTTGCCCACCAGGACCCTGGAGACGACACGGTAGGTGCGCTGGACGTCCTCGGGGAGGGCTCGCCTGGCGGTCTCGCCGATGACGCCGCCCGCGGCCAGGTCGAGCGCCTGCCTGCCCTGCTTGCGGATCATCGGCCCTCCCATCGGGCGGTGCCGGTAGGGGTGGCTCTCGGCGCCCGGGGTGAACGGGGTCACATAGGTGCGAACCCCCCCGCCGAACACGCCGAGATCGGAGCCCACCGCCTCGTTGAAGCGGTTCTGGGCGTGCAGGTCGGCGAAGCGGACGACCACGCCGGCTCCGGCGACCACCCCGGCCAGATAGTCGGCCCTCGTCCTGGCCGCCTGCGGGTCCTGCGGGTCCACCGCCACGACGACCAGGGGGACGCGGCGGTTGCGCTCGGACAGCACCGGGAGCAGCCGGCGCACGCCGTCCTCGTCCACCTCGTCGGCTGCGTCCGTCAGGTGCACCGCCCCGTCGGTGACGCGCGCGGTGCGCAGGTAGGACTGGACGAACCCCGGGGCGTGCCCCGCGCCGGTCTCGCCGTCCTCCTCGACCGTGACGACCACCCACCCGGCCAGCCCGGGAACCCGCTCGGCGTAGGTGATCCGGGTGCGCAGCAGTCCTCCTTCGAGGGGTTCCTCCAGGAGGTACCGGCCGCACTCGCCGCCGTGCTCCATGCGGACCCGCACGCCGTCCTTCTCGAACTCCTGCGAAGCCCTGCCGGCCTCGGGCGGGGGAAGCCCCCTGCCGGTCAGCCAGTCTCCGAAGGTGCGGCAGAGCCGGGGCGAGATCGGCGCGGTTCCGTCGCGCAGGACCGCCTGGTAGAGGCGGTTCACATTCGAGGACATGGACACGCCATCCAGGGGGCCGGGCGCGGGGCCGGCCGGTGCGGACGGGCGGTGCGGGAGGCGGCGGGGCGGGGTGCCCCGGCGGGAGGGGGCGCCTCGACGCGGCGGGCGCGCCGTCCGCCGCCGGGTCTGGACCCGCGTCGGCCGCGCCGCGCCCGTGCTCCGGACGCGGGTCTTGAGGTGGAGCGTGACATGTGCCGGGCAGAGGACACAGTGGTCTCCAGATGTCGGGGAGAGTCATCAGATCACGAACGTGTACGCAGCGTCAGGGAATCGGATGATTGCCGTGGTCCCGTGGGACTCCCGTCCCGGACCCGGCCCCGTCCCGGCCCCGTCCCGGGATGCGGACGGTGCTCCGCGCCGGCGGTTCGGGGCCGTTTTCCGGTCCGCTCGTACGGTCGGAAGGAGCGTGAGGCGGAAACGATGATAAGCGCTGTTTTCCCCGTGCAGTGCTGTTTGTTTGCCCTTCCCTCAACCATTTCGCCGCTTTATATCATCACTTCTGGGTATCTCCTGGCTGCTGTCACTTCCGTGGCGGTAAGACGGATCCGAAGTAATTCGGAATTATAAAAGACATGGGAAACACATGCTTCCTCGCAAGGGTAGAGGGGCGTCAAGCCCGATCTTCAGCAAGCGCGTCGGAGCCTTGTCCGCCGCGGTGGTGACCGGCATCCTGATGGTGTCGTCGAGTCCGGCGCCGGTGAACGCCGTCGCCGGGCGGATGGAATTCGCCGGTTCGCGCCCGTCGTCCGGTGATCTCTCCTCGTTCCTTTCCTGCGTGGGGAACGACGGGTGCCGGTGGAGGTTCTGCGGGTGGTGGGGTTATCACCGCCACTGCAATGTGTTCGTCCCCAGGCACGCGCGCCACTGCGGGGGGCGGGGTCACTGCGACCACCGCTAAGAATGCAAATTCCCGATATCTCCGATATTTGGGACATTTTCAATATTTTTCTCCGGTGGATATGACGCCGCCGGTCCTGGTGGGTGCGGGATCGGCGAGGTCGACGACGGGGGCCGTGTCCGGTGCCGACCGGACACGGCCCCCGTCGCGGTCGTCCGGCCCCGTCATCCCGCGGGCTGTGCTCTCCCCGCCCCGCCCCGCCCCGCCGGGGCGACGGGCCGGGGTCTGTGCCGGGACGGGACGATCCCGGGCCGCCCTCCCCCCCCGCCGTCGGAACGCCGTAGGGAACATCACCATGCCGGTGACTCGACCTGGAGGCTCTGATAGAGCATCCTCGGGTGGAGAGTAAGGTTGCCCTGTCCTAAATTAGGTAAGCCTTTGCAGTCTTCCCGGGAGTCGCGGTGTTCGCCAGCTACCTCATCGGATTGCGAGAGGGACTCGAAGCGGCCCTCGTCGTCTCCGTTCTCGTCGCCTTCCTCGTCAAGAGCGATCGCGGGGACCGGCTGCCTCAGGTGTGGATGGGCGTCGGCGCCGCGGTGGTGCTGTCGATCGGGTTCGGCGCCCTGCTCACCTTCACCGCCGCGCACCTCGGCCACGGGCAGCAGGAACTGTTCGACGCGATCACCTCACTGCTGGCGACCGTCTTCGTCACCTGGATGATCTTCTGGATGCGCCGGGCGGCCCGCTCCCTCTCGGGTGAGCTGCGGGCCAGGCTGACCGACGCCGTGGAGATGGGCGCGGTGGCCGTGGTCGTCATGGCCTTCCTGGCCGTGGCGCGCGAGGGGCTGGAGACCGCCCTGCTGTTCTTCGCCTCCGTCCAGGGCGCGACCACCACGGCCAGCCCGTTGATCGGCATCAGCCTGGGGGTGCTCACCTCGATCGCGCTCGGCTGGGCGCTCTACCGCAGCGCGCTCCGCATCAACCTGACCAAATTCTTCACCTGGACCGGCCTGCTGCTGATCCTGATCGCCGCGGGCATCTTCAAGTACGGCGTGCACGACCTGCAGGAGGCCGGCATCCTGCCGGGCCTGACCGACTACGCCTTCGACATCAGCTCCGTCATGCCGGCCGACTCCTGGTACGGCACGCTGCTGTCCGGGATGTTCAACATCACCCCGCAGCCGAGCGTGCTGGAGACCGTCGCCTGGATCGGCTACGCGGTTCCCACCCTCTTCCTCTTCCTGCGCCCCCAGCGCAGACGTCCCAGCACCTCCCCCTCCCTCCCCGCCACCGACCCGCGCCCCGCGGCTTGAAACAGGACATCATGCGTACTTCCGTTGCCATCGCCGTAGGATTCCTCGCCCTCGCGGGACTGACCGCCTGCTCGGACGGCGGCGCCCCCGCCGCGAGTCAGGGGGCCACCTCGCCCGCCGCCGGCGGCCCGATCGCGGTGGCCGCCAGTGACACCGAGTGCAAGGTCGCGACCACCGAGGTCGCCGCCGGCACCTCCACCTTCACCATCACCAACGGCGGCGGCAAGGTGACGGAGTTCTACGTCTACGCCGCCGGTGACCGGGTCATGGGCGAGGTGGAGAACATCGTGCCCGGCCTGACCCGCGAGGTGATCGTGGAGCTGCCGGCCGGCGCCTACGAGACCGTCTGCAAGCCGGGTATGACCGGCCGGGGCATCCGCGGCCCGCTGAAGGTGACCGGCGAGCACAAGCCGCTCAGCGGCGACGCCAAGCTGGCCGCGGCGACCAAGGGCTACAAGCGCTACATCAAGTCCCAGAGCGACACCCTGCTGGTCAAGACCCAGGAGTTCGTGGACGCCGTCAAGGCGGGCGACCTGGCCAAGGCCAAGGCCCTCTACCCGGTCTCACGGACCTACTGGGAGCGGATCGAGCCGGTGGCGGAGATCTTCGGCGACCTGGACCCGGCGATCGACGCCCGGGAGAACGACGTGGCCGAGGGGGAGGAGTGGACCGGCTTCCACAAGCTGGAGAAGGACCTCTGGGTGACCAAGAACGTCAGCAAGGACGGCCCGATCGCCGACAGGCTGATGGCCGACGTCAAGACGATCGTGGAGAAGGCCAACGCCGCGGAGCTCTCCCCGATCCTGCTGGCCAACGGGGCCAAGGGCCTGCTCGACGAGGTCGCCTCCGGGAAGATCACCGGTGAGGAGGACCGCTACTCCCACACCGACCTGTGGGACTTCGACGCCAACCTGCAGGGTTCCAAGGCCGCGGTCCAGGCGCTCAGGCCCGTTCTGGAGGAGCGTGCCCCCGAGCTGGTCAAGACGCTGGACGAGAGGTTCGCCGCCACCGAGGCCGAGCTGGGCTCCCACCGGGCAGGCGACGGCTGGAAGCTCCACACCGAGCTTTCCAAGGACGACCTAAAGAAGCTGTCGGACTCCATCAACGCCCTGGCCGAGCCGATCAGCAAGATCGCCGCGGTTGTGGCCAAGTAGACGGCGGAGCATTCGGACCAGGCGAGCCGTACGGAGGAGAGCGCATGAGTGGGCGAATCAGCCGCAGGAAGTTGTTCGGGCTGGGCGCGGCGGGGGCGGCGGGGGCGGCGGCGGCCGGCGCCGGTGTGGTGGCGCTGCGGGCCGGAGGGGAGGACACCGCGTCCACCTCGGCCCACCTCACCTCGGCCTCCGACGCCGTGCCCTTCTACGGTGAGCATCAGGCGGGCATCGTCACCCCCGCCCAGGACCGGCTGCACTTCGTCGCCTTCGACGTCATCACCGACAAGAAGGCGGAGCTGGCCGAGCTGCTGCAGGAGTGGACCGCCGCCGCCGCCCGGATGACCCAGGGCAGGGACGCGGGCACCTTCGGCGCCGTCGGAGGGGTCCGCGAGGCCCCGCCGGACGACACCGGGGAGGCGCTCGGGCTGCCCGCCTCCGGGCTGACGCTGACGGTCGGTTTCGGCGGCTCGCTGTTCGACGGCCGGTTCGGCCTGGCGAGCCGGAAACCGGCGGCCCTGGCCGACCTGCCGAAGTTCCCCGGGGACGCCCTGCTGCCGGAGATCTCCGGCGGCGACATCTGCGTCCAGGCGTGCGCGCACGATCCGCAGGTCGCCGTGCACGCCATCCGCAACCTGGCCAGGATCGGCTTCGGACGGGTCTCGGTGCGCTGGTCCCAGCTCGGCTTCGGCCGTACCTCCTCCACCTCGCGTGCCCAGGCGACGCCCCGCAACCTGATGGGGTTCAAGGACGGCACCAACAACCTCAAACTTGAGGACGCCGCGCTGCTCAGGGACCAGCTCTGGGTGGGTGGCGACGGTCCCGGCTGGATGAGCGGCGGCAGTTACCTGGTCACCCGGAAGATCCGGATGACGGTCGAGACCTGGGACCGGGCCCCGCTGGCCGAGCAGGAGGAGATCTTCGGCCGGAACAAGGGCGAGGGCGCGCCGCTGGGCGCGAAGAAGGAGTTCGACCCGATCGACTTCGCGGCCAAGGACTCCGCGGGCGAGCCCGTCATCAAGGTCGACGCCCACGTCCGGCTCGCCCACCCCAGCAACAACGGGGGTGCCCGTCTGCTGCGCCGGGGTTACAACTACGTCGACGGGTCCGACGGCCTGGGCCGCCTGGACGCGGGGCTGTTCTTCATGGCCTACCAGCGCGACCCGCACCGCCAGTTCGTGCCCGTCCAGCGGGCCCTGGCGGGAAAGGACCTGCTCAACGAGTACATCAAGCACGTCTCCAGCGGTCTGTTCGCCTGCCCCGGCGGGGTCCGCGACGCCGGCGACTACTGGGGCAGGGCCCTGTTCACCTGATGTCGTCCGCCTGACGCCGCCTGGCCGGGGCGTCCGGCGTTCCCGCCCGTCCGGCGCCGCGCGGGCCGATGGGCCGATGGGCCGCCGGAAGCGCCGCCTCCGCCGGCCGGGGCACACGGCCGGCACGGCCGCCGTGTGATCACCGCGTCGCCGCGCCCCGGGCCCGCGTGATCACCGTGACGTCCTACCGGCGTGATCGCCGTGGTGCCGGGCCGGAAAAAATCTATCCGGACCGCCGGGGAGCCGGGGGCCGGCGGCGCCCGTCGGGCCGCTCAAGGCCGTGACCTGCGGGGATGCCGGGATTTCGATCTCATGCGCGGATGGCGCCAAACGACGCACAACGATCAATGAAGGAAAGTTACAGGACTCGTATATTACGTGGAGATAATTGACGTAGCTCCCCTGGGGATCGTAAGGTCCGGAGAACCCGGCTTCCAGTTTTGACAGACCCCCACATGGAGCGGTTAATGAAACGACTAGCAGCGGTAGTGGCGTCGCTCGGCCTCGCGACCGTCACGGCATGCGCCGGCGGCGCCGGAGACAGGGCCGCCGGGGGCGGCGGCACCTACACCACGATCGACGCGCTCAAGCCGGGGATCGACGCGAACGCGCCGATCAACCCGTACAACCCCAAGGGCAACGCCTTCCAGGGGTACAACTCCCAGTGGCTCGCGTGGACCAAGAACCACCTGACCGACCCCAACCAGTTCTACCCGGGCGTCGCGGAGAGCTGGGAGATCGCCCCGGACCAGTCGTCGATCACCATCAGGCTCCACCCGAACGGCAGATGGTCCGACGGCAAGCCGATCACCAGCGAGGACGTCAAGCTCTCGATCGCCCTGGCCTACACCCAGGGCGGTACGGCCTACGCCGTCGACCCGCGCGTCTCCGGCACGGCCGCCGACGTCGAGGTCGTCGACGACAGGACGATCAGGGTCACCCAGTCGGGGAAGAACCCGAGCTCCACCTTCGTGCGGGGCGTCATGGAGACCTTCGTCGTCCCGGCGCACATCTGGAAGGGCGTGCTGCCCGCCGACTTCTGGGACAAGCTGAAGACCGCCCGCGGCGACGGCCCTCAGGCCGAGGCGGCGCGGACCGAGGTCACCGGCCTCGCCGAGAAGGTCATCTCCTTCGCCCCGGCCAAGGACGTCTCCGCCGGTCCCTTCGTGCTGGAGCGGGTGAATCCGGGCGAGGCGCTGCTGGTGAAGAACAAGAACTTCCACAACGCGGCCAAGGTCGCCCCCGACCAGGTGAAGATCCTCGGCTACACCGGCAACGAGCGGATTTGGAACTACCTGATCGCCGGGAAGCTGGACAACGCGCCCTTCACCGCGGTCCCGACCGACGTGCTGAAGCGCATCGACCAGACTCCGGGCAACACCGTCGTCAGGGGATACACGCCGGTCGGCAACGCGCTGGCCTTCAACCAGTCGAAGAAGCCCTACGACAACGCGCACGTCCGCCGGGGGCTGGCCTACCTGATCAACCGTGAGCAGGTCACCAAGGTCGCCTCCCCGGAGGGCGGAGCCGCCGCGGTGACGACCTCGGGCCTGCACCAGAAGGCCGCGAAGGCGTGGCTGGGCGACTCCTTCGCCGCGCTGGAACCGTACGGGCTGGATCCCGCCAAGGCCGAGCGGGAGCTGAAGGCCGCGGGCATGCGCAAGCAGGGCGGCAAGTGGGCGATGCCGGACGGCAGCCCCTGGAAGCTGACCATCAGCGTGCCCGCGCCGTTCTCCGACTGGCTGGCCGGGGCCAAGGCCGTCACCAGCCAGCTCAACGACGCCGGGATCGACGCCGAGGTGGTCACCACCGCCGACTACCCCCTCTACCTGGAGGAGCTGGCGGCCGGTAAGTACGACGTCGGGTTCTGGCTGGTCGCGCTCGGCCCCGTGCCCTACAACATCTACCAGCGCCTGTACGGCGCGGCCAACGGCTGGCAGCTCTTCGGCGGCAGGCTCAAGCACGTCGCCCCCGGCACGGAGGGCAACTGGATGGGCGGCGCCGAGACCGTGAAGGTCGAGGGCGCCGGCAAGGTCAACCCCGGTGAGCTGGCCTTCAACCTCAACTCGGCCTCTCGTGCCGAACAGCAGAAAATCATCGCGACCCTCGCCAAGGTCGCCAACCAGGATCTTCCGGTGATTCAGATGTGGGACTACGTCAACACCCAGTTCGTCAACACCACGCGCTTCACGGGTTTCCCGCAGAACGACAGCGACGCGCTGCGGCTCACCTCCGGTGTCTGGCTGCAACTCGGCATGATCAAGAAGAAGTAGCGGATGATGGTCATCGCACGCCGGCTCGCCGGCCACCTGGCCCGAGGGCTCGTCATGATCCTGGTGGTCACCACGATCAGCTTCCTGATCATCAGGAACATCCCCGGTGATCCCATGCTCGCCCGTTACGAGAAGCTCGTCGAGCAGGGCATGTCGCCGGAGCAGGCCGAGCGCGCCACAGCGGTGCTCTACGGGTTCATGCCGAGCGGCACCATGTGGGAGCAGTACCTGGATTACATATCGGGCCTGTTCCGCCTCGACCTGGGCCAGTCGGTCAGCATCCCCGGCGCGGCGGTCACCGACGTGCTCGCCTCGGCGGCCAAGTGGACCCTGCTGCCGGTCCTGGTGGGCACCCTGCTGAGCTTCCTGGTCGGCATCATCGTGGGCGTCTACGCGGCGATCAGGCGGTCGGGCAGGCTGGGCGACGTCCTGGCCATCTCGGGCTCGCTCCTGCACGGCCTGCCGCAGTACGTCCTCGCGCTGCTGCTGGGCGCCGTCTTCACGACCCTGCTGCCGATCCTGCCCTCGGGGGGCACGGCGGACATCATGTTCGAGCCGGGCTTCAACGCCGCCTACATCGGCTCGCTGATCCAGCACGCCACGCTGCCGATCGCGACCTACGCGCTGGCCTCCTACGGAGGCTGGATCCTGGCGATGAAGTCCAGCGTGGTCAGCGTGCTCGGCGACGACTTCATCCTCGCCGCCGAACTGCGCGGGCTCAAACGCGGGATCATCTTCCGCTACGTGGCCCGGAACGCGATCCTGCCGCTGTTCACCATCCTCGCGCTCTCGCTGGGCCTGCTCTTCGGCGGCGCGATCTTCATCGAGCGGATCTTCAACTATCCGGGACTGGGACTGCTGCTCATCGACAGCATCACCAGCCGCGACTACGCGCTGATGGGCGGGGCCTTCCTGCTGATCACCGTGGCGATCGTCATCGCCAACATCGCGGCCGACCTGCTCTACACCGCGATCGACCCGCGGGTGCGCTCAGGAGAGGGGACCTCCGCATGACCGGGCACACGACCCGACACATGACCGGGCACCCGGCCGGGCACCCGGATGGGCGCATGGCCGCCTTGAGCGAGACGACAGGCGGGGACGGTGTCCCCGCCGCGGAGACGGGGGAGGAGACCCGGTGACCGCACCGATCATCGCCGTGAGCGGCTCCCGCGCGACCCTGCGGCGCAACTTCTGGCGCGGCGTCTGGCGGGTGCTGAAGCGCAAGCCCAGCCGGATGCTGGGCGTGGCCATCATGGCCCTGTTCGCGTTCATGGGCGTCTTCGGCCCGATGCTCTATCCCGAGCGGCTGCCGCGCGACGACAGCGCGCTCTACGCCCCGCTGAGCTGGAAACACCCCTTCGGCACCGACTTCGAGGGTACCGACGTGCTCGCCCTGGTGATCACCGGATCGCGGTATGTGCTGCTGACCGGGCTGGTCACCGCGGTCATCACGGTCGCGCTCGGCACCGGGATCGGGCTGTTCGCCGGCTTCCGGCGCGGGCGCTGGGACACCGTGCTCATGCGGATCACCGACATGAAGCTGACCATCCCCGGTCTGCCGCTGCTGCTGATCCTGTCCACCGTGTGGAAGTTCAGCAGCGCGGTCGAGATGGGGCTGGTGCTCGGGCTGCTCGGCTGGGGCGGTGTGGCGCGGGCCGTACGGGCCCAGACCCTGTCCCTGCGCGAGCGCGGGTTCATCGAGGCGGCGAGGGGTCTGGGGCTGTCCACCACGCACATCGTCGGCAGGGAACTGCTGCCGAGCATGGCGCCCTTCATCGCGATGAACATGCTCATCGCGGTGACCGGCGCGGTGTACGCGCAGGTGGGGCTCTTCTTCCTGGGCGTGCTGCCGTTCGAGGCCAACAACTGGGGTGTGATGCTCAACCTCGCCGTGTTCGGGGGCGGCGCGTTGACGACGACCTCGGCACTGCCGTACCTGATGGCGCCGCTGCTGGCGATCCTGCTGCTCACCTTGGGCATCGTGCTCGTCGTCGACGCCATGGACGAGATCTTCAACCCCCGGTTGCGTGAGGAGTAGGGGCGCCCATGACATCCGAGAAGGTAGCCGTGACCGCTGAGAGCACCGTTAAGGGCACCGCGGGGAGAACCGCGCCGGGAGTGCGGGTCAGCGGCCTGTCCGTCGTCTACCGGACACCGGCCGGGGAGCTTCCCGCCGTCTCCGGGATCGACCTTGAGCTCGTGCCGGGCTCGATCACCGGGGTGGTCGGCGAGTCGGGCTCCGGCAAGTCGACCCTGGCGCTGTCGCTGCTCAACGCCGTCCAGCCGCCCGGCAGGATCAGCGCGGGCAGTGTGGAGATCGACGGTCTCGGCGACGTCGTGAGGCTGACGGGGGAGGCGCTGCGCAAGGCCAGGGGGCGGCACATCGGCTATGTCTTCCAGGCCGCGCAGAACTCCCTCAACCCGCTGAAGACGATCGGCAAACAACTGCTCGACCTGGGCCGCTCGCACGACGTGGCGGACCTGCGCGGACTCGTCAGGGAGGCCAGGGACCTGCTCGGCCGGATGGGCATGGACGGAGCCCGCGTGCTCGACTCCCACCAGCACGAGCTGTCCGGCGGCATGCGCCAGCGGGTCGGCATCATGTTCGCGCTGGTGCTCAACGCCCACCTCGTGGTGCTGGACGAGCCCACCACCGCGCTCGACATGATCACCCAGGCGACGATCCTGCGGATCGTCCGCGAGGTGCACGAGGAGCGCGGGCTCACCACGCTGGTCATCACCCACGACCTCGGCGTGGTGGCCGAGGTCGCCGACCGGCTGGCCGTCATGTACGGCGGGCGCGTCGTCGAGCAGGGCCCGACCGCCCAGGTGCTCGGCGCTCCCCGGCACCCGTACACCCGGGGCCTGCTCCAGGCCATACCGCGCCTGGTCGGCGACATCGGCGAGGCCACGGCCCTGCCGGGCCGCCCGCCGACGCTGGGCACGATCCCGGCCGAGGGGTGCGTGTTCCGGGAGCGCTGCGTCCTGCGGACGGACGTCTGCGAGACCGAGGATCCGCCGGTGCTCTCCCAGGGGGAGTCGCTGGTGGCCTGCCACGCCGTCGCGGCAAAGGCCCGCCGCGACGGACCGGCGACCGCCGCGCGGACCTGGGAGCCCGGGGACGTGTGGGCGATCGACGAGATACCGGGCGCGGGGGGATCTGACGAGGAGAGACGGGACGAGGGGATACGGGCGGCCGGGGGAGTACCGCAGGTCGCCGGGGTACGGAGAGGACAGGGGGGACAGGCGTGATCACGGGCAGAGGTGTCACCAAGACCTTCCGGCAGCGGGGCGGAGTGCTCGCCGGCCGGGAGGTGAAGGCGCTGCGCGGCGTCGACTTCGCCATCGAGAAGGGCGGGGCGGCCTCCTTCATCGGCGAGTCCGGCTGTGGCAAGACGACGCTGGGCCGGATCATCGCCGGGCTGGAGCCCCACGACTCCGGTGAGATCGTCATCGACGGCACCGCCATGTCCTCGCTCCGGCCGAGGCAGCGGCAACCGTACTTCCGCCGCATCCAGCTCATCCACCAGGACCCCTACTCGGCGCTCAACCCCACCCGCACGGTGCACCAGACGCTGAACGCGCCGTTGACGCTGCGGGCGGGGCAGACCCGCCGGCCGAGGTCGTGGGTGGACGAGCGGGCCGGGGAACTGCTCTCCCTGGTCGGCCTCGACCCGGGTTACGTGCTGCCGCGCTATCCGCACCAGCTCTCCGGCGGGATGCGCCAGCGGGTGGTCATCGCCCGCGCGCTCACCGTGGACCCCGAGATGCTCGTCGCCGACGAGGCCGTCTCCATGATCGACGTATCACTGCGGCTGGGCATCCTGGCGCTGCTGAAGGACCTGCGCGAGCGGCTCGGGGTGAGCGTGCTGTTCATCACCCACGACGTGGCGACCGCGCGCTACATCGGCGCGGACGGCGAGCTCTACGTCATCTACCGGGGGCAGGTCGTCGAACGGGGGCCGGTGGAGACGATCATCTCCGACCCGGTCCACCCCTACACCCAGTCGCTGCTGTCGGCCATTCCGGTGCTGCACGGCCTGGAGCGGCCCGGAGAGCAGGTGGTGGTGCCGACCGAGGCGCTCGACGAGAGCCACCGCGACACGGGCTGCCTGTTCGCGCGGCGCTGCCCGTTCGGCACCGAGCGCTGCCTGACCGAGGAGCCGCTGCTCGGCCACGGCGGGGGCACGCCCCAGGAGCACGCCTGCCACCACCCCATGAGCCGCAGCGTCGTCGCCATGCCGGTCGGCGGGGGGTGACGGGCTTGAGCGGCGGAACCGGGGGAGGCGGCACGGGCGGCGAGAACGGAGGGGGTGACACGATGGGCGCGCCGGGTCTGTCGGGCACGACGGGTCCGGCGACGTCGCCGGGGGTCCGTGAGGCCGTCGCCGCGGACGCGACGGCGCTCGGCGAGGTCGCGCGGGCCGCGCTCACCCTGGACGCCGCGCAGGCGTCGCCGCTGGTGGCCCGCCTCGCGCAGCCGCCTCCGGGGCGCCGGTGGACGGCGCTGGTGAGCGGCGACCTCGACGGCGTGCTGTTCGCCTCGATGTCGGAGAAGGACGGATCCCTCGGCCACATCGACCTGCTCGCGGTGGTCCCCGGGGCCCGGGGGGAGGGGCGGGGCCGCGCGCTGGTCGCCGCGGCCGAGGAGTGGCTGCGCGCGGAGGGGGCGACGGAGGCCCGGTTCGCCGGCAACCCGCCCTGCTACGCCTGGCCGGGCATCGACGTGCGCTACACGCCCGCGGCCTGCCTGGCCGAGGAGCTCGGCTACCAGCGGTACAGAACCGCATGGAACATGACCGTCGATCTCACCGCCGACCTGTCGGTCCAGGCCGACCTGGTACGGCTGGCGGCCGCCGGTGTCACCGTGCACGCGGCCGGCCGCGAGGAGCGGGACGCCGTGGCCGCCTTCGTCCGCAGACAGTGGAACGGCAACTGGGCCTGGGAGGCCGAGCAGGCGACCGGCTGCCACTACGCCTCCCGTGACGGTGAGATCCTCGGCTTCGCCGCGTGGGGCGCCAGGCCCGCCTGGTTCGGTCCGATGGGCACCGCCCCGGCGGCCCGCGGGCTCGGCGTGGGCCGGGTGCTGCTGTGCCGCTGCCTGGCCGAGCAGCGGGCGGCGGGCCTGACGAGCGCGCAGATCTCCTGGGTGGGGCCTCTCGGCTTCTACTCCCGGGCGGTCGGCGCGCGCGCCGAACGGGTCTTCTGGCTCTACCGCAGGGAGCTGCGGTGACGGGCCGGGCGGCGGAGCCGGCCACACCCGACGAAAGATAATTTCCACCCTGGAAGAGTCTGATGAAAATTAGCAACATGGAATGCCATGACTGATCCACTCGCCGACCTGTCCACCGAGCGGAGCGATCCGCGTTACAGCCGGATCGACCGGCTCCCCACCGAGGAGGTCGCCCGGCTGATGAACGCGGCCGACGCCACGGTGCCGACCGCGGTGGCCGCGGCGATCCCGGTGATCTCCGCCGCGGTCGACGCCGTCGTCGCCCGGATGAAGGCCGGAGGCCGGCTGTTCTACGTGGGCGCCGGGACCTCGGGCCGGCTGGCCGTACTGGACGCCTCCGAGTGCCCGCCGACCTTCGGCACCGACCCCGACCTGGTGCAGGGCATCATCGCGGGCGGCGAGCCGGCGCTGACCCACTCGGTCGAGGGCGCCGAGGACGACGCCGCCGCGGGGGCCGCCGCGATCGCCGGCCGGCGGCTGGGGGCGCTCGACTCCCTGGTGGGCGTCTCCGCCAGCGGCCGGGCCCCGTACGTGCTCGGCGCGCTGGCCGAGGCCGGCCGCCGCGGAGCGCTGACCGTGTCGCTCTCCTGCAACGCCGGGAGCCCGCTCTCCGGGGCGGCGCTGCACCCGATCGAGGTGATCGTCGGCCCGGAGGTGGTGGCCGGCTCGACCCGGCTCAAGGCCGGGACCGCGCAGAAGCTGATCCTCAACATGATCTCCACGATCGCGATGGTCAGGCTGGGCCGGACCTACGGCAACAGCATGATCGAGATGTCCGCGATCAACTCCAAGCTGGCCGGACGTGCGGCGCGGATGGTCGGCGACATCACCGGCGCGAGTCTCTCCGTCGCCCGTCCCGCGCTGGAGGCGGCGGGGTGGCAGGTGAAGGTCGCGGTGCTGATGATCGAACAGGGCCTCGGCCCCGACGACGCCCGCGCCCTGCTGGACGGGCACGGCGACAACCTGGAGGCGGCCCGGGCAACGCCGGCGGGGCCGGGGGAACGGGCCTCGGAGGACGCGCGGGGTGCCTGAGTCCTCCGGGGCGGCCGGAGTGATCGGCGTCCCCGGGAGATCCGGGCGGCTCGGCGCCGTTCTGGCCGCGGCCGTGCCGGGCGTGTGCTCGGCGGCGGTCGCGGTGATCTCCGTCGGCGGGACCACGGTGGCCGCGGGGGCGGTGGGGGAGCTCGTCCGGTACTCGGGCCCCTCCGAGGCGCTCCTGGCCGGGCGTCCGGCCGCCCGCCGCGACTCGATCTTCGATCTGGCCTCGCTCACCAAGCTCTTCACGACGGTCGTCGTCCTGTCGCTGGCCGAGGAGGGGCGCCTCGACCTGGGTGAGCCCGTCACGGCCTGGCTGCCGGACGCGCCCCCCGGGGTCACCCCGCGGCACCTGCTCACCCACACGGCGGGCCTGCCGGCCGGTCACCGGGCCCACGAGGAGATCCCCGGTGACGGGCCCGAGGTCCACGCCGCCCGCCTGGCGCGCGTCGTCTCGACGCCGCCGTCGCGTCCACCCGGCGGCCACCACCTCTACTCCGACGTCGGCCTGATCATCGCGGGCCGGGTGGCGGAGATCGCCGGAGCGGCTCCGCTCGACGAACTGCTCCGCACCCGGATCACCGGGCCGCTCGGCCTGCCGGACACCGGATACCGGCCCGCGCCGTCGCTGCTGCCCCGGATCGCCGCCACCGAGTACATGCCCGGGCGCGCCGGCCCCGGATGCGTGCGCGGTGAGGTCCACGACGAGACCGCCCACGGCCTGGGCGGGGTCGCCGGACATGCCGGGATCTTCGCCACCGCCGACGACGTGCTGCGTTTCGGTGAGGCGCTGCGCACCGGCGGAGCGCCGATCCTGCGCCCGGACACGGTCGCGGAGATGACCCGCGACCAGGGCGTCAGGGGGGCGGCGTTCGGCCAGGGGCTGGGGGTGCGCATCGACGACCCCGCCGTCGCCGGTCCGCTGACCGGCGCCTACGGCCACTCGGGCTTCACCGGCACCTCCGTCGTCGTGGCCCCGGAGCGCCGCCTGACCGCCGTGCTGCTGACTAACAACGTGCACCCCGTCCGGGGCCGTCCGGGCATCCGCGACCTGCGGCACGCCGTCGCGGCGGAGGCCCTGCGCCTGTCCTGACGCTCCTCGCCTCCGTGCGGGCCGGGGAGAACCTCCGTGCGGGCCGGGGAGACGGGGCACGGCAGGCCGCCGCGCCGATTCCCCGCGACTCACCTCCTCGCAGGCGCGGGAGACGGTGGCCTGTGCCACCCTCACCTGCCGCGACGGCGGGTGTCGGCCAGGAAGTCGCCAAGCGCGTCCCTGGTGGCCCGGAGCGCCGCCTCCGAGGTCTCGAAGGTTCGCTGTGCGACGCCGACGAAGATGCAGTCCACGATCAGGAGCTGACTGATCCGGCTGGCCAGCGCGCCGGGGCGGAACGCGGTCTCCCGGCCGGCCGAGACCAGGACGTGGTCGGCGAGCTCGGCCAGCGCGGAGCGCGGGTTGTTGGTGATCGCCACCGTGGTCGCGCCCGCCTTCCGCGCCACGCCCATCGGCGCCAGCACATCGGGGGTCTCGCCGGTGCAGCTCACCCCGACCGCGACGTCGCCGGCCCTTACCAGCGCCGCGCTGGTAAGGGCGAGGTGCGCGTCGGTGAAGGAGTGGCCGGGCAGGCCGATCCTCATCAGCTTCTGCGCCATGTCACCCGCCACCAGACCGGAGGCGCCGATTCCGTAGACGTCCACCCGGCGGGCACCGGCCACGGCCTCGACGACCAGGCCCAGCCGGTCCGGGTTCAGCTGCGCCGCGGTGTCGGCCAGCGCCTCGGACTCGGCCCTGGCCACCTTCGCGATCACGTCGGTGAGCGGGTCGTCGGGCCCCAGGTCGCCCGGGACCAGCCGCTCGGGCGCCTGCCGCGCCACCGCGCCGGCCAGGGCGAACCGCAGCTGGGAGTAGCCGGCGAAGCCGAGGGCCCTGGCGGTGCGCACGATCGTGGCCTCACTCGTCCCCGCGGCCGCGCTGAACTCGGTGATGGTGCTGCGGGCCACCAACGCGGGGTCGTCGAGGATGAGGCGGGCGATGCCCTGGGCCGCGGGGGTGAGCGAGGGCAGGATGGCCCGCACGGTGGCCACCAGGTTCACGGGGGTGGGGCCGTTCTGGTCGAGCATGGGGGTACCTTTTTCTGTTGAGATCAAGCCTGTCGGCCACCGTGAGATCAGGTCCTCCGGCCGCCGGCCAGCCACTGTGCGACGACACGGGCCGAAGCCCGGGAGATTCCGTGCGTGGCGACGTACACGGCGCCGCAGGGCTCGCCGGGCAGTCCGGTCTCGACGACGATCGCGTCGGGGCGGAGCCGGACGGCCCGGGCCAGCAGCTCCCGGACCCACGGGTGGCGCGCGGCGTCGTACACCACCAGCACGAGCGGGCGCCCGAGGTCGCCGATGTCCGGCAGCTCCGCCGCCTCGGCGGTGATCGTGTGTCCCGTGGTGCCCGGAAGCAGCTCGGTCACGGCGCCGATAAGGCCGGTGGGGATGTCCGGATCGACCGCCGGGTTGAGCCGGGGGGCGATGTCGAGGATCAGCGGTGGTCGCGCGAACCGGGGCGGAGCGCCCGGAACCACCGGGGCGCCCGGTGCCGTACGGTCTCCCGCCACGACCACGCGCAGTGCCGCGCGGGCGGCCAGCAGGCCGAGCTCCTCGCCGTCCCCGGGCCGATCTCCCGCCCCGTTCCGGCGGTCTCCCTCCCCGTCCCGGCCGTGCCTCCCGCCCCGGTCGCGTCCTCCGGGTCGGCCGTGCCTCCCGCCCCGGTCGCGTCCTCCGGGTCGGCCGGGCTCCCCGTGCCGGTCCCGCCCCGGGATCCTCGGTCCGGCGGTGTCCCCGGTGTCCCCGGTGCTCTCGGCGTGCCAGGCGGCCAGGGCGAGTACGCGCGCCGCCGCCTCGGCCAGGCGCTCCTCGGCCAGGCTTCCGTCGCGCACCGCCTCCACGATCGCGTCGCGCAGCGCGTGGACGCTCTCGCCGCCCGGAGAGGACCTGCTGACACAGATCGCGTCCGCCCCCGCCGCCAGCGCGCGGACCGCGATCTCGCCGGGCGGATACAGGGCGGCGACCGCGCCCATCTCGATCGCGTCGGTGACCAGCACGCCGCCGAAGCCCAGTTCCTCGCGGAGCAGCCCGGTCAAGATCCGCCTGCTCAGCGTGGCGGGGTTGACGGGATCGAGCGCCGGAACCAGCAGGTGACCGCACATCACGGCCCGTACCCCCGCCTCCACCGCCGCGCGGAACGGCGGCAGGTCACGCTCCCCGAGCAGTCCGGCGGAGGCGTGCACGGTCGGCAGCGCGTGGTGGGAGTCGGTGACGGTGTCGCCGTGGCCGGGGAAGTGCTTGGCGCAGGCGGCCACCCCGGCACTCTGCAGCCCGCTGATCCAGGCCGCGCCGTGCCGCGCGACCAGTCCGGGGTCGGGGCCGAAGGAGCGGACGCCGATCACCGGGTTGGCCGGGTTGGCGTTGACGTCCACCACGGGGGCGTAGTCCAGGGTGATGTCGGCGGAGGCGAGGAGGCGGCCGATCTCCCGGGCGACCAGCCGGGTCCGCTCGACGTCGTCGGCCACGCCGAGCGCCCGGTTGCCCGGCCACGAACTGCCGGTCCCGGCCTCCAGCCGGGTGACCGCGCCGCCCTCCTCGTCCACCGCGACCACCACGGCGGGGTTCTCCCGCCGCAGGGCCGCCACGAGCCCGGCCGTCTGCTCGGGACCTTCGAGGTTGCGGGCGAACAGCACCGCCCCGCCGAGCCCCTCGGCGAGCGCCCGGCGCAGCCAGCCGGGCGGCGAGACGCCGTCGAAGCCCGGCTGGAGCACGGTCATGGCCAGCCGGGCCAGACCGGGGCTGCTGTGCGGCATGGAGGCACCCTTCGCGGAGACGTCTCCGGGTAGATTACCGGCTAATGGCACTTTCTTTCACTTTCAATGCACTGGAAGGAATTTTCTGTCATTTCCTCCTGTCGGAACCCTCGTGATCGGCACGGTCTCCGCGCCGCGGCGTCCCGGCGGACGCCCCCGGCTCCGGCGATGCCCCCGGTCCGGGGCCCTTCGGCGCGGGACCGGGTACGGCTCCCGCCGGGGAGCCGCCTCCGCCGCTCATCGCCCATCGCGGATCAGCCGGCGGTGCGCGGCGCGGGCGTCGGCGTCCCGGCCGGAGGTGCACCCGGCAGGGGGCCCGGTGGCGTGCAGCGCGAGCGCGGCGGCTCCGGCCGCGCCGTCGCGGGCGGTGATCACCGCGCCCGGAAGGCCGGCGCGGACCCGTGCGGCCAGAAGCGTCGGCTCGGTGAGCAGCGAGCCCGCCAGCACCAGCGGGCCGGGGCAGGGGCCCAGCGACCGGACGGTGCCGGTCAGCCGCCGGGCGGCCTCCCGGAGGATCTCCGCCGCCGTCGCGTCGCCCGCCCCGGCCGCCGCCTCGACCACCGGCGCGAGCCGTGCCAGCCACGAGGGCCCGGTCTCGGCGACACCCGCGTGGACGGTGTTCACCAGCCACCGGATCGGCGTGCCGCCGGGGGGAGCCTCCCCGGGACCGGTCCCGGCATCCTCGGGATGGACCGCGCCGCCGGACACGCCGCCGGACATGAGGTCGCCGAGGAGCGCCCCGCACAGAGCGGTGGGCCCGGCCCGCCCGTCGAGCGAGGCCAGCACGGCCTGTACGGCCCGCCGCCCGATCCACGTCCCCGACCCCTGGTCGCCGAGCAGCCAGCCGTACCCGTCGGCCCGGCGGACGATCCGCCGGTCCTCGATCCGCGCGGCCACCGCGCCGGTGCCCGCGATCAGGACCGTTCCCGACGGCTCGTCGGTCGCCCCGGCGAAGGCCACGAGCATGTCGGGCACCACAGAGGGCCGCCCGGAGAGCCCGGCCGATCGCCACGCCTCCACGGCGATCGACTCGGCCCGCTCGCGCGCCGAGTCCGCGCCCGCCAGCCCGAACACCCCGGCCGTCACCCGGGCCGGGTCGAGATCGCCCAGCGCCTCCCGCAGCGCGGAGCGCAGGCTCGCGCCGGGGGCGGCGGCCGAGAGCGCGTTGGCCCCGCCGCCGTACCCCCGTCCGGCCACCTCGCCGGAGTCCGTCGCCACCACACAGCGAGTGCTCGTCCCCCCGCCGTCGACGCCGATGACCAGTGTTGTCACACGTACTCCATGTGTAGATAATCTCCTTAATATCTCATTCTTGTGAAGAATTCCTGCAAGGGGCCGGGCGAGCCCGCGGGGAGGTGTGGTCACGGCCGTGGCCACACCCCGGCAGCCGTCGTGCTTGGCCAAGAAAACACCGGTTTATGCCTGATGAGTACGGGGGATCATGTTCGTTGCCGTTTTTCCGGGGAAGGGCCGGACATGATAAAGGGCGAAGCCCGGCGGCGACGGTGCCCCGGCGGTGACCGGGAGAGTCCCCGGCGTCCCGGGCCCGGGAACCGGCGGGGCGCCGTGCCTGGCCGTACGGGGACACCGGGAGCGCGAGGGAGGACCCGCGGTGGCCGACTCGGGGGATGAACGGGCGCTGCGAGCTCTGGGGACGGCGCTCGACGCGAACGCGCCGGTGGTCCGGCACGGGCTCAGGCGGTTCCCCGAGGGCACACCGTTCCTCTGGCTGAGCTCCCCGGAGTCGGGGGACGCCACCGTCTTTCTCGACCACCGCCAGTGGATCTACCTGAACGAGCCGGAGCCGGGCCGTCCGGCCGGCCAGTTCGCCGCCGGCCGGGTGGAGGACGATCCCGAGGTCGTCGTCGAGCGGCTGATGTCCGTCATGGTGCCGGACCGCCGGCGTTCAGGCCGCCTCTCCCGCGCCCTGAAGTGCGGCGGTCCCGGCCTGGCCGCCGGTGCCGGGATGGGCTTCCTGAGCGCGATGATCATGGCGGTACTCGTCGGGGGCAACGGCTACGTCTCCGACGCCTCGACCGCCGGGGTGTACGTCCTGGCCACGCTCGTCGGCGTCGCGACCGCGCTGTGGGTGGGCATCCGCCGGTGGAGGCGGCTGCGCCGGCGGTGAGGCGCCCGCACTCAGCCGAGCGACTCCGACACCAGGCTCCTGGCCGCCTCCTGCACCCGCGCGAGGTGCTCGGGCCCCTTGAAGGACTCGGCGTAGATCTTGTACACGTCCTCGGTGCCGGAGGGCCGGGCGGCGAACCAGGCGCTCTCGGTGGACACCTTGACGCCGCCGAGGGGGGCGCCGTTGCCGGGGGCCGAGGTGAGAACCCGCGTGATCGGCTCGCCCGCGAGCGTCTCGGCGGTGACCTGGTCGGCCGAGAGCCGGGCGAGCACCGTCTTCTGCTCCCGCGTTGCGGGGGCGTCGACCCTGGCGTAGGCCGGGTCGCCGAACCTGGAGACCAGGTCGGAGTAGTGCTCGCTGGGTGAGCGGCCGGTGGTGGCGATGATCTCTGCGGCCAGCAGCGCCAGGATCATGCCGTCCTTGTCGGTGGTCCACACCGAGCCGTCGCGGCGGAGGAACGACGCTCCCGCGCTCTCCTCGCCGCCGAACCCGAGCGAGCCGTCGAGGAGCCCGGGTACGAACCACTTGAACCCGACGGGCACTTCGAACAGGTGCCTGCCCAGGTCGGCGGTCACCCGGTCGATCATGCCGCTGCTCACCAGCGTCTTGCCGACCCCGGCGTCCGCGGGCCAGCCGGGCCGGTGGGTGTAGAGGTAGGAGACGGCCACGGCGAGATAGTGGTTGGGGTTCATCAGGCCCCCGTCCGGGGTGACGACGCCGTGCCGGTCGGCGTCGGCGTCGTTGCCCGTGGCGACGTCGAAGGCGTCGCGGCGGGCGATGAGCGAGGCCATCGCGTACGGCGACGAGCAGTCCATCCGGATCCTGCCGTCCCAGTCCAGCGTCATGAACCGCCAGGTCGGGTCGGTCAGCGGGTTGACCACCGTCAGGTTCAGCCGGTGACGCTCGGCGATCTCGGCCCAGTAGGCCACGCTCGCCCCGCCCAGCGGATCGGCGCCGATGCGTACCCCGGCCTCCCTGATCGCGTCGATGTCCAGCACCGAGGGCAGATCGTCCACGTAGTGGCCGAGGAAGTCGTGACGGCCGGTGGTGTCGGCGGCCAGTGCCCTGGCATAGGGGATCCGCCTGACCTCCTTCAGCCCTCCGGCGATCAGCGCGTTGGCCCGGTCCTGGATCCACAGGGTGGCGCCGGTGTCGGCCGGTCCGCCGTACGGCGGGTTGTACTTGAAGCCGCCGTCACCGGGAGGGTTGTGCGAGGGGGTCACCACCACGCCGTCGGCTGACCTGATCGTGCGTCCTCCGTTGTGGGTGAGGATGGCGTGCGAGATCGCGGGGGTCGGGGTGTAGCCGTCGCGGTCGTCGATCAGGACCCGCACCCCGTTGGCGGCGAACACCTCCAGCGCCGACACCCGCGCGGGCTCCGACAGCGCGTGACTGTCGGCGCCGAGGAACAGCGGGCCATCCACCCCCTGTGCCGCGCGGTACTCCACGATGGCCTGGCTGGTGGCGAGGATGTGATCCTCGTTGAAGGCGGCGTTCAGCGACGAACCGCGATGCCCCGAGGTCCCGAAGGCGACCCGCTGGCCGACCTCCCCGGGGTCGGGGTGCAGCGCGTAGTAGGCGGTCACCAGGCGGGCCACGTCAATCAGGTCGGACGGCTGTGCCGGCTGCCCCGCGCGATCGTGTGTCAATGCGATCTCCTTAGCTCATCACGGCCAACGGTACCCAGCCTCAAACAGGGAGAACTGTCGTGAAAGCCGTCATTTCCCCCAATCTTCGAGTTCCGCTGGAACGCCGGGAGTGACGCGGAGAATCGGGCCGGCTGGTCAGCGGGCCCGGCCGGCCCCCTCGGTGCCGCCATCCGTGCCGCCGGAGGTCTCGCCCTTCGGGGTCTCCTCCAGCCGGGCCCGGAGCCGGGCCCGGATCTCGTCCGGGGTGTAGGCCCGCCGCCGCCGTTCGGCCCGGGCGATCACCACTCCGGTCGCCGCGACGCCCGCGACCCCGGCCAGGCCGATTACCTTCCACCATCGCATGTGCCTAGGCTACAGAGATGCCCGGCAAGAGCATCGGCCTCGACGAGGCGGTCAACCTGGCCCGTACCGGCGACGTGTGGCTGTTTCGCGGCCGCACCGTGCCCGATCGGGCCATCCAGACCGTGACCAACAGTCCCGTCAACCATGTCGGCATGTCCGTCGTCGTCGACGACATGCCTCCGTTGATGTGGCACGCCGAGCTCGGCCGGTCGCTGCCCGACCTGTGGGCCGGGGTCCACCAGCGGGGGGTACAGCTGCACGACCTGCGCGAGGCGGTCTCCGTGTGGGCCACCAGGTACGGCCAGCGCGCGTGGCTGCGCCAGCTCGAACCCCTGGTCACCCGGGAGATGGAGGACGCCGTGCTGCGCACCGTCGCCCGCCTGGACGGCACGCCGTTCCCCTCCACGGCCCGGCTCGCCGGGCGCTGGGCGCGCGGCCGGATGCCGAGGCTCCTGGGGCGGGGCGCCGGGGAGGGCGCCCTGGAGAGCGCCTACTGCGCCGAGGTCGTCGCCGTCACCTACGAGGCGATGGGACTGCTCGGGGGCGGGCGCCGGCCGAACTGGTACGACCCCGGCCGCTTCTGGAGCGGAGACGACCTCAAGCTCTCCGGGGGGTTCCGGCTCGGTGGGGAGATCACCGTGGACACGGGGGCGGCCCGGAGGGCGTGACCCGGGAGGAGGCCTCCGGCGGCGCGATTTTTGTGCCCGTGGTCTGTTGTACGGTGACGCGTCATGCTCGATTGCCGATCGGATCTTTCTGGGAGATATGTAGTCAAGAGTCACTCTATGGGGCATTTATCGTGAAAGTAGAGGGCATTGATCTACGAACAGATCGATGAGGCAGGCGGGACCCGTTCGGCGGGCCCAGACGTCCCATCCGTCCAATCAAGGAGATCATCGTGAAGAAGAAGTCTCTTCTCGCATCCGCTCTCGCCGCGGCGGCCCTGGCCGCCTTCCCCGTCGCCGCCCAGGCGACCGCCACGGGTTCCGCCCTCACCCTCTCGCCCACCCCCGAGCCCTCGGAGATGACGTCGGGCGCCCCCTCCGAGATGCCGTCGGAGGGTCCCTCGGAGAACATGTCGGGCGCCCCGTCGGAGGGCGGTGAGGCCGCCCTGCCCTTCGGGCCGGGGTGCGCCGCGCTGCCCAGCTCGGGGCCGGGCAGCATCGCGAGCATGGCCAAGGAGCGGGTCGCCACCGCCGCGGCCGGTAACCCGAGGCTGTCCCAGCTGGTCGGCGCGCTCAAGGAGGCCGGACTGGTCGACACGCTCAACTCCGCCGAGGGCATCACGGTGTTCGCGCCCAGCAACGAGGCGTTCTCCCAGATCCCGCAGGAGGTCAGGGAGAAGCTGAAGTCGGACAAGGCGTTGCTGAAGAAGGTTCTCACCTACCACGTGGTCTCCGGGAAGGTCACGCCCAAGGAGCTGAAGAGCGGGACGCTGGAGACGCTTGAGGGCGGCAAGCTGACCGTCAAGGAGGAGAACGGGGAGTACACGGTCAACGATGCCAAGATCATCTGCGGCAACGTGCCCACCGCCAACGCGGTCGTCTACATCATCGACAAGGTGCTCGTCCCGCCGCAGTAACCGCGCTCCGGCCGCCGGAGGGGTGCCCGCCGTGAGGCGCCCCTCACGACGGCCGCCCTCGCCGGCCGTCCGTCTTGCGGGCGACCCCGGCCACGGCCCATGTCTTCTCCGGGACCTGGGAGGTGAGGGGGTTGTCGGGACGCCAGTGGCGGAGGTGGACGAGCCCCGGGTCGACCAGCTCCAGCCCGTCGAAGAAGCGCAGCACCTGCGCGCGCGTGCGCGAGACGTTCTGGTCCCGGCCGAGGGCCTGGCGGTAGACGTTGAAAACCGGCTCCGCCACCTCGGGGCACATGCCGAAGACGGCGTGGGCGATGACGAGATGACTGTCGGCCGTCATCGAGTCGCGGAGCAGGGCGACGCTCTTGAAAGGGTCGTCCTCGTCGGGGATGAACTGGAGCGCGGAGCCGATCAGCACGGCCACCGGGCGGTCCAGGTCGATGAGCCGCAGCAGTTCGGGGTCGGAGAGCATCTCGTCGGGGTGGAGCACGTCGCCCCTGACCACGGTGGTGCGGGGGTTGGTGACGAGCAGGGCCTGGCAGTGGGACAGGACCACCGGGTCGTCGTCGATGTAGACCACGCGGGCGTCCGGGCGGAGGGACTGGGCGATCTGGTGGATGTTGTGCCGGCTGGGCAGTCCGGAGCCGAGGACGAGAAACTGGTCGATGCCCTGCTCGGTGAGGTAGCGCACCGCCCGGCCCAGAAAGGATCGTCCCTCGCGCGCCATGTCCCTGATCTCCGGGGCGACGGCGAGAACCTGCTCGGCGGCCTGGCGGTCGGCCGCGAAGTTGTCCTTGCCGCCGAGGAAGTAGTCGGTCATCCGCGCGAGGTTGGGCACGCTGGTGTCCAGTCCCGTCGGTGATCGCCTGACCATGTTGCCCATGCACCATCTCCTCGGTTGCCTGTGAGACAGAGGAGTCATGACGTCCATTGGCGGATGTCATGTCTCAGCAGTGAGAGAAGAAGGTTGATTGTCGCGCTTCTGACGGGCGATGTTAATAGTTTGGAGAGTTAAGGAATATTTGTTCGTTTTTATCGTGCGGGCCGGCCGGGCCGCGCCCCGGACCCTCGGCGCGGGTCTCAGTGGCAGGGCTCCAGGTGCCGCAGAGCCCTCGCCGGGAGGGTGAAGACCGCCCAGACGGCCTTGCCCCGGGTCTCCAGGGGGGTCCAGCCCCACATCTCGCTGGCTCCCTGGATCACCTGCATTCCCCGGCCGCTCTCCGCCTCGTAGTCGGGTTCGCGCAGGCAGGGTCCCTGATCGCTGGGATCGGTGACCACGCACAGCACTGAGCGTTCCGTGTGGCAGAGGATGACCCTGACGTCCTGCGGGCGGTGGGGGTCGGCCACGCCCCTGATGCCGTGCCGTACGGCGTTGGTCACCAGTTCCGAGACCACCACGCCGGTGTCGTCGACCAGCGGTTCGAGTCTCCAGGCGCGGAGGGCCGCGGAGGTGAACTCCCGGGCGGTCCGTGCCGCGCAGGGGTCGTGGCGGAGACTTCGCACCGCCATCTGTAGTTGGTTGGTGTGGCCGTCTCCGGCCGCCCATGGCGGCAGGCCGTTCGGCGGAAGTATGTGATCAAGCATTGACAACCATCGTTCCCAGCCATCGATCTCTGTCCGGAGGGGTGTGACGTGATGCCTTTGGCGAGCAGTCATCTGCGACCTTGGGGGGGGTGTGACGATCGCGTTGCGGGAGCAATCCGTGTAGTCATCTTGCACGCGCCGATGTGCAGAAGCAAGTACAGATGCACGTGCATTTGCACAAAGTCGTATGCTCCTATCGGTGTTTCCCTCCCTGAACATGTGAGAGGCGAGGATGAATCAGCTGTACAACGGCATGTCGGCCACCCTGCTGGACGGGGTCGTCTGGCGGAAAAGTCACTTCAGCAATCCCAGCGGCAACTGCGTGGAGGTGGCCGCGTTACCGGACGGGGGGGTGGCCATCCGCAACTCGCGAGACCCCCAGGGGCCCGCGCTGATCTACACCCCCCGCGAGCTCGACGCCTTCGTCCGGGGCGTCAAAGGCGGCGATTTCGACGACCTGATCCCCAACTTGATTGAAGAATAAAATTCCCTATAGCCGGGAATGAGCGACCGGAGTACGGTGAAGGCTCGCAGCGACCACAACGACCAAATAAGTTGGCAGGGACTGGTGTTCCGGGCCTGAAGGACTGTAGATGATCACACCTCACACCGAAGGCGAGCCGGTTCCCCCGACCCCCATAGCCGTGCCGCGAGGAAGTTCCACGGTGCTGAGGATCGTGCTGGGTGCCCAACTCCGGCGACTCCGCGAGCATCGGCACATCACCCTGGAGGAGGCGGGGCGCGCCCTTCGCGCCTCGCACTCCAAGGTCAGCCGCATGGAGTGCGGCAGGGTCAGCTTCCGTGCCAGGGACGTGGCCGATCTGCTCACGCTGTACGGCGTGGCGGACGGCGAAGAGCGCCAGACGCTGCTGGCCCTTGTGGAGCGGGCCAATCTCCCCGGCTGGTGGCACAACTACAACGACGTCCTGCCGAACTGGTTCGAGACGTACGTCGGCCTGGAGGAGTCCGCCACCGGCATCCGCAACTACGAGGTCCAGTTCGTGCCCGGCCTGCTCCAGAGCGAGGAGTACGCCCGGGCCGTCGTCCTGCTGGGGTACCCCAACGCCGCGGAGGCGGAGGTCGAGCGGCGGGTACGGCTGCGCCTGGCGCGTCAGCGGATCCTGCTCAGTCCCGACCCGCCCCACCTGTGGGCCGTGCTGGACGAGGCGGTGCTGCGCCGCCCGCTCGGCGGGACCGAGGTGATGCGCGGCCAGATCGACCACATCCTGCGAGCCCTCGAACTGCCCAACGTCACCGTCCAGGTCGTGCCGTTCAGCGTGGGCGGCCACGCCGCGGCCGGCGGGCCCTTCAGCATCCTGCGCTTCTCCCAGCCCGACCTGCCCGACGTGGTCTACATGGAGCAGCTCACCAGCGCCGTCTACCTGGAGAAGCGCGACGACGTCGACAGCTATCTGGAGGTCATGGAACGTTTGTGTATCGAGGCCGAGCCGGCGTCGCACACCAGGGAGATCCTCCTGCGGATCCGCGAGGAGCTGTAAGGCCCCGCCTCCCGCCGCGAAACCGCCCGGGCCACCGCACCGGTGCGCACGGCGGACCCCCGCCCGAGGCCGAGGCCGGGGGCGCCGGCCCTCGCGGGCCCGGTTCCGGCGTCACCGAGCCGTGCCCGGCGGCCCGTTCCTGGCGTTCGCCCGGGGCGGTGGAATCGATCGGTCACGCGTGATGTTCGATTGACCCGTAGGCATACCGCCAATCGGGGAGGTTTTCATGGGAAAGCTGAACGACGACGCCAAGGAGCTGCTCCGCCGGCCGATTCACGGCTGGGTGACCACCGTCAGGCCCGACGGCTCGCTGCACAGCACGGTCGTCTGGGTGGACGTCGACGGGGACGACGTCGTCTTCAACACGGCCGTCGGCCGTGCCAAGGAGCGCCACCTGCGCGCCGACCCCCGGGTGTCGGTGAGCGTCCTCGACCCCGGGGACGCCTTCCACCTGGTCAGCGTCGCGGGCACCGCGGAACTGGAACTTGAGGGCGCCGACGAGGTCATCGACCGCCTGGCGAACAAGTACCTCGGGGTGGAGACCTACCCCTACCGTCAGCCGGGCGAGCGGCGCGTCACGGTCCGGGTCAAGCCCGACCAGGTCATCTACAACGCGGGCGGCTGACGGTCGTTCTCCGGGAGCGCCCGGCTCCGGGTAGTCTGCTGCCGCGAACGACACGTGGCGGACCTGGAGGCGTTTCGGATGGAAGCAAGCGGCGAGGGCACGGCCCGGCCGATCACCTTTGTCGGCGAGCCGGTACTGCACCGCCCGTGCGCGGAGGTGACCCGCTTCGACGCGGAGCTGGCCGCGCTGGTGGCGGACATGTTCGCGAGCATGTACGCCGCCGAGGGGGTCGGCCTCGCGGCCAACCAGATCGGGGTCGGGCTGCGGGTGTTCGTCTACGACTGCCCGGACGAGACCGAGGAGTACCGCAAGGGCGTCGTGGTCAACCCGACCCTGGTGCTCCCCGCGCCCGGTGAGCGGAACCTCGCCGACTACGAGGAGGGCTGCCTGTCGGTGCCCGGGCAGCGCGCGTCGCTGGCCAGGCCGGACCTGGCCGTGGTGCGCGGATTCGACGTCACCGGCGCGCCGATCGCCGTCGAGGGCACCGGGGTGCTCGCCCGCTGCCTGCAGCACGAGACCGACCATCTGGAGGGCCGCCTGTACATCGACCGCCTCCCGGCCGAGCGCCGCGCACAGGTGCTGGCGGCCTACCAGGGGGAACGGGACGGGCAGGCCGTCACGGGGTGATCCCCCGCGGGCCCGGTGGAGGCGGTCGCCCACCGGGCACACCTCCCGGCTAGCATGTCGCCCGTTGGCAGGAGAACGGGAGGTTACGGGTGCTGGAGCATCGCGGAGACGGGTTCCACGCCTTCTGGCGGGAACGTCACCTGAGCACGCTGACCACCGTGCGGGCCGACGGCACACCGCACGTCGTCCCGGTGGGGGTGACGCTGGACGTGTCCGCCGGCGTCGCCCGGGTGATCACCTCGGACGGCTCGTACAAGGTGCGCCATGTGCGCGCCGGAGGGCCGGCCGGGGCCGCGGTCGCGGTCTGCCAGGTGGACGGCGCCCGCTGGTCGACCCTGGAGGGGCGCGCCGTCATCCGTGACGACCCCGAGTCGGTCGCCGACGCCGTGCGCCGCTACGCCGAGAGGTACCGGCAGCCCCGCGAGAACCCGGCCCGCGTCGTGATCGAGATTCGCCTCGCCCGGGTGCTGGGCAATGTCTGACCCGGTCGTCGTCGTCGGCGTCGGGGCCGACGGCTGGGCCGGTCTCTCCCCGGCGGCCCGGCGCGAGCTGCGCGCCGCCGAGGTGGTGATGGGCAGCGCGCGGCAGCTCGCGCTGGTCCCCGAGCCCACCGCCGAACGCCTCACCTGGCCCTCGCCGCTGCTCCCCGCCCTGCCCGCGCTGATCGCCTCCCACCGGGGCCGCAGGGTGTGCGTGCTGGCCAGCGGCGACCCCATGTTCCACGGCCTCGGCACAACGCTGGTCCGGCTGCTGGGCGCCGGCCGGGTCCGGGTGCTGCCGCATCCGTCCTCGGTCTCGCTGGCCTGCGCCAGGCTCGGCTGGGCCGCCGACCGGGTCGAGGTGGTCAGCCTCGTGGCCCGGCCGGTCGAGTCGGTGCACACCGCGGTCCACCGGGGCCGCCGGATGCTGGTGCTCAGCGCCGACGGCCACACCCCCGCGCGGGTGGCCGCGCTGCTCACCGCCCGGGGATACGGCGCAAGCCCGATGACGGTCCTGGAGTGCCTCGGCGGCGCCGAGGAGCGCGTCGTCTCCGGTACGGCGGGCCGCTGGTCCCCGCGGCCCGTCCACGACCTCAACGTCGTCGCCGTGGAGTGCCGCGCCGACCCCGGGACCGTTCCGCTGCCCTGCCTTCCCGGCCTGCCGGACGAGGCCTTCGAGCACGACGGCCAGCTCACCAAGAGCGAGGTCCGCGCGGTGACCCTGTCCCGGCTCGCGCCCGTCCCCGGCGAGCTGCTCTGGGACGTCGGCGCGGGCGCCGGAAGCGTCGCGATCGAGTGGATGCGCGGCCATCGGGCCAACCGGGCGGTGGCGGTGGAGGTTCATCCGGAGCGGGCCGCCAGGATCGCCCGCAACGCCTCGGCGCTGGGCGTGCCCGGTCTGGAGGTGGTGACCGGGGCCGCGCCCGGGGCGCTCGCCGGGCTGGAACCGCCCGGCGCCGTCTTCATCGGCGGCGGCGTGACCGTTCCCGGCGTGCTGGAGGCGTGCTGGGCGGCGCTGCGGCCCGGCGGCAGGCTGGTGGCCAACGCGGTGACCGTCGAGTCGGAGGCCGTCCTGGCCGCCGGGCACGCGGAACTCGGCGGCGACCTGGTCCGGCTGGCCGTCGGCAGGGCGGCCCCGGTCGGTGGCTTCACCGGCTGGCGGCCCATGATGCCGGTGACGATCTGGACGGCGGTCAAACCGGGCGCTGAGGGCGCCGAGGAGGGGAAGCCGTGACGGTACGGTTCATCGGAGCGGGGCCGGGCGCCGCCGACCTGATCACCCTGCGAGGCCGGCGGGCGATCGCCTCCGCCCCCGTGTGCCTGTACGCCGGATCCCTCGTCCCGGTGGAACTGCTGGAGAACTGCCCGCCGGGGGCGCGGCTGGTGGACACCGCCAGGATGGCCCTGGAGGAGATCGTGGCGGAGATGCTCGCCGCCCACGGGGCCGGTCGGGACGTGGCCCGGCTGCACTCCGGAGATCCGTCGGTGTTCAGCGCGATGGCCGAGCAGATGCGGCGGCTGGACGCCGCAGGCGTGCCCTACGAGGTGGTCCCCGGCGTGCCCGCCTTCGCCGCGGCCGCCGCCTCGCTCAAACGGGAGCTCACCGTGCCCGGGGTGGGCCAGACGGTCGTGCTGACCAGGACCTCGGCACGCGCCACCCCCATGCCCGACGGCGAGGACCTGGGCACGCTCGGCCGAAGCGGGGCCACGATGGTCCTCCACCTGGCCGTGCAGCGCATCGAGGAGGTCGCCGGGGAGCTCATCCCCAACTACGGGGCGGACTGCCCGGTGGCCGTGGTGGCCCGGGCCAGCAGGGACGACGAGGTGATCCTGCGCGGCACCCTGGAGGGCATCGCCGCCGAGGTCCGCGCCGCCGGGATCCTCCGCACCGCCGTGATCGTGGTCGGCCGCGTGCTGACCGCGTCCGAGTTCCCCGACAGCCACCTGTACTCGGCCGCCCGCCGCCGTGACTGAGCCCGGTGCCCCGCGCGCCGGTGGTCCACCCGAGGCGCGAGGACGCCGTGCCCACGCTCAAGCCCCCGCCGGGTACGGCGGGGCGACGTCCCGCGAGGGAAGAGACCGAGGAAGGGCCGCGGTGTGCTGAACATCCTGGTGCTGGGCGGCACGGACGAGGCCAGGCGGCTGGCCGCCGCGCTCGCCGGATGGGCCGGGACGCACGTGGTGTCCTCGCTGGCAGGCCGGGTGCGCGACCCCAGACTGCCGGTGGGTGAGGTGCACGAGGGCGGCTTCGGCGGCCCCGCCGGGCTCCTGACCTGGCTCGGTGATCGCCGGATCGACGTCGTCGTGGACGCCACCCACCCGTTCGCCGCCCGGATGACCGCCTCGGCGGTGGAGGCGACCGGCCGGGCGGGGGTGCCGCTGCTGATCCTGCGGCGCCCCGGCTGGCGGGCGGGCCCCGGCGACGACTGGCGCTGGACGCCGTCGCTCGCCGCCGCGGCCGGGCTGCTGCCCGCGCTGGGCGGGCGGATCTTCCTGACCACCGGCCGCCGCAGCCTGCCGGTCTTCGCCGGCCTCGACGACCTGTGGTTCCTGGCCCGCTCGGTGGACCCGCCGGAGCCGCCCGTCCCGTGCCGCCTTCAGGTGCTGCTCAGCCGGGGCCCGTTCACCGTGGACGGCGAGCTGGCCCTCATGCGGGAGCACCGCGTCGACGTGCTGGTCACCAAGGACAGCGGCGGCCGGATGACCACCGCCAAGCTGCTCGCGGCCCGCGAGCTCGGGCTGCCCGTCGTGATCGTACGGCGCCCGCCGCGTCCCGCCGGCGTCCCGGCGGTGGAGACCGTCGAGGAGGCACTCGCCTGGCTGGCGGTCACGCGGGATAGCGGCGGGGGGTGAACACCACCCGGCCGCCGTCGCCCCGCTCGGCGATCCGGGTGGTCGAGGAGCCCACCAGGAGCAGGCAGCGCATGTCCACCGCCGCCGGGTCCAGCTCGGCGAGGGTGGTGACGGTCACCCGCTCCCCGGCGCCGCCGACGTCGCGGCCGACGACCACCGGTGTCTGCGGCGCGCGGTGCTCCAGCAGCAGGTCCCTGGCGGCGGCGACCTGCCAGGTCCTGCTCTTCGAGGCGGGGTTGTAGATCGCCAGGACCAGGTCGGCCCGGGCGGCGGCGCCGATCCGCTCGGCGACGACCTCCCACGGCTTGAGCAGGTCCGACAGCGACAGCACGCAGTAGTCGTGGCCGAGCGGCGCCCCCGCCCTGCTGGCCACCGCGTGCGCCGCGGTCAGGCCAGGCAGCACCCGCACCGGCACGTCCGCGAACCGCGGCTCGCAGGCCGTCTCCAGCACCGCGCTGGCCATCGCGAACACCCCGGGATCCCCCGAGGACACCACGGCCACCCGGGACCCGGCCCTGGCCAGCCCCAGCGCGTGCGCGGCCCGCTCGGCCTCCACCCGGTTGTCCGTGGGGTGGCGGCGCTGGCGAGGGTTCGGCGGGACCCGGTCCAGGTAGGGGCCGTACCCGACGAGCTCGTCGGCGGCGGCCAGCGCCTCCTGCGCCTCCGGGGTCAGCCAGGGGCGCCCGGCCGGGCCGAGCCCGACCACCACCACCTCGCCGGGGATCCCGTTCCGGCGCTCCCCGGCCGCCGGGGGGCCGCCCTCGGCCGAGGCCCCGGCGGTCGCGGGCATGGGCGCGGGCGCGTCGCCCCCGGCCCCGTCCGCGCCCCGGGCCGGGGCGCCGGCCGTGTCCGCGGGCGCGTCCGCGTCGACGGGGGGTCGCGCCGGCGGCCCGGGGTGTCCCGCGTTGACCGGGCTCGGGATCAGCGCCAGCGAGAAGTACGGCACGGTGCCCGGATCCACCTCGGCCAGCGGGGCCAGGCGCTGGGCGCCGGTGGTGGCCCGTTCCACGTACCAGGCCTCGTCGAGCCGTCCGGCCTCGGCCAGCGCCTCGCGCACCTTGACGAAGGTCCGGCCGAGCTTGAGGACCGCCGCCGAGTCGGCCGCGGCGAGCCGTTCGGCGAGGACCTCCGCCGGGAGCGTCCCCGGCAGCACGGTCAGCGTCTCGTCCCGCTCGACCAGCGGCCGGCCCAGGACCGCGGCGGCGCCGCTCACCGACGTCACCCCGGGGACCACCTCGGTGACGTAACGGTGCGCGAGACGCTTGTGCATGTGCATGTAGGAGCCGTAGAAGAGCGGATCGCCCTCGCACAGCACCACCACGTCCCGGCCGGCGTCCAGGTGTGCCGCCAGCCGCAGCGCGCAGGCGGCGTAGAAGTCGTCGATGGCGCCCTGGTATCCGCCGGGATGGTCGGTGGTCTCCGTGGTGAGCGGGTAGATGAGGGGTTCCTCGATCTGGCCGTCCCGCAGGTACGGGGCGGCCACCGAGCGGGCGATGCTCCGGCCGTGACGGGCGCTGTGGAACGCGACCACGTCCGCCTCGCCGATGAGCCTGGCGGCCTTGACGGTCACCAGCTCCGGATCTCCCGGCCCGAGTCCCACGCCCCGGAGCCGTCCTGCCGACATGTCGTTCACTCGTCCTCACTCGCGATCGCGTTGACCGCCGCGGCGACCATCGCACTTCCACCCCGGCGGCCGTGCACGACCAGGTGCTCCAGGCCGGCCGGATGCTCGGCGAGGGCCTGCTTGGACTCGGCGGCGCCGATGAAACCGACCGGGATCCCGAGCACGGCGGCCGGCCGCCCGGCCCCCTCCTCGACCATCTCCAGCAGCCGGAACAGCGCGGTCGGCGCGTTGCCGATCGCGACCACCGACCCCGCCAGCCGGTCGCGCCAGAGTTCGAGCGCCGCGGCGCTGCGGGTGGTGCCCAGCCGTTCGGCGAGCTCCGGCACGCGGGGGTCGCCCAGCGTGCAGACGACCGGGTTGTCCGCGGGGAGGCGGCGGCGGGTCACCCCGGAGGCCACCATCGTCGCGTCGCACAGCACCGGGGCACCCGCGCGCAGCGCCGCGCCCGCCGACGCCACCACGCCGGGCGACCACCCCAGGTCGGTGACCAGGTCGACCATCCCGCAGGCGTGGATCATGCGGACCGCCACCCGGGCGACGTCCGCCGGCAGGCCGCACAGATCGGTCTCGGCGCGGATGGTCGCGAAGGAACGGCGGTAGATCTCCGCGCCGTCACGGACGTAGTCGATCACATTTCCCTCCTCAGGGCCGTCACCGCGGCCGTGGTCTCCTCGATGCCCGCACAGTCCAGTCCCCGGCCGTCCAGGGCCACGTGATAGCCGCCGGCGGTGGCCACCACCTCCGCCACCCGTCCCCCGGGGCGGCCGCAGCGTCGCTCACAGCCCGCCCAGTGCACGGGGAGCGTACCGGGGCGCGGGGAGCCCGCCACACCCGGGGCGGCTCCCGGCCCTCCAGCGCCGGGGGGTTCCCCCCGGCCTCGGTCGCCGGAGCCGGAGGCGCCGCCCGGGACCGCGGTACGGCCCCCCGGAGACGTGAACCGCTCCGGAGACGGCGGAACGGACCGGGCGGCGTCGGCCCGCACGTCGGCCAGCGACCTGGCGCAGCCGGGACGGCCGGCGCAGGCCGTCACGCCGATCCAGGGCGAGGCGGGGTCGGTGACCAGGCCGGCGGCGGTGAGCAGGGCGGCCGACCGGGTGGCCTCGGCACGGTCCAGGCCGCTCAGGACCACCCCGCGCCAGGGGGTCAGCCGTACCTCGCCGCCGGCCGCCAGGTCGGCGAGCAACTCCGCCTGGGCGGCGGCCAGCCGCCCCAGCGGCACCGCGACCCCGAGCGCCACCCGGCCGCCGGGCAGCTCGATCACCCCCACCGGCTCCCGGCCCGCCGCGGACGGCTCGCCACGCAGCCGCTCGGCGGCCGGGGACCGCACCCCGCCGGCGGAGTGCGCCAGGGCGGCGCGGACCCGGGCCGCGACCCGCTCGGCGCCGCCGGGCAGTTCGCCGATCCGCCAGGCACGCCCCCCCTCGGCGGCGGGCTCGGCCAGGAACGCCTCGGCGGCGGCCAGCAGGGCGGTCACCGCCGAGCCCACCGGCACGCGCAGACCGCTGTCGGCACCCGCCAGGATCAGGGCGGCCTCGTCGGCGCCGGTCGGCAGGATCCCGGCGTCCGGGCCGAGCCAGGCCACGTCACCCCGGCCGTCGTCCAGCGCGAACAGGAAACGCCCCGGCAGTCCGGCGAGGCCCGGCCGGGCGCACAGCCGCCGGTCCAGCTCGTCGACCAGCGGGCCGGCGTCGAGTGTCCCCCGCGCGTCGCAGCCGGTCAGCGGGGAGGCGAGGATGTTGCGGACCCGCTCGTGGGTGAGCGAGGGCAGCAGCCCGGCGGCCGCCATCCGGGCCGCGAAACCGGCCTGCGCCCCGTCGCCGAGCCCGCGCACCTGGACGTTCGCCCGCGAGGTCAGCTCGATGACACCGCTCCCACAGCCGGCGGCGGCCCCGGCGAGCTCGCGGAGCCGGGAGGCCGTCAACCGGCCCCCGGGCACCCTGATCCGCGCCAGCCCTCCGTCGGCGGCGGCGTGCACCTGAAGTGCTCCGGGGCAGGCGTCGGCTCGCGATCGCCGGGAAAAGTCGCCAATCTGCACGTTGAGGATGGTAGGCCCTGCCCCCGAGGTCTTCCGCCCGCGGCCGCCGCCCGGGCGGCACCCTCCGGCGGCGTCGCCGGCCGCCGCGGCACGCCGCAGCCCCCTCCTCCGCCGGGGAACCGGGCACCCATACCGGTTTCCTGCCGGAAGGACGCTGCCGTAGTCTCATCGTTGGCGACGGCAAAGGGAGGAAGCCGGTGTGAGTCCGGCGCGGTCCCGCCACTGTAACCGGGGAGCGAACCCCATCCAGGCCACTGTCCGGCGACGGACGGGAAGGCCGGGAGGAGCGTCGATCCGGGAGCCAGGAGACTCCAGCCGTCGTAGCCGACGACGACCCGGGGCGAGGACCCCGAGGGAGGAAGCCCCGTGCGTTTTTCGCCGTTCCCCCGTCCGCCGCTGGCGGCGCCGAGCCGTACCGCTCCGCCCCGCGTGGAGCGTGGCGCGTGATCCTGCTGCTCTCGACCTCCGACACCGACCTGCTCAGCGCCCGCGCGAGCGGCGCCGACTACCGGCTGGGCAACCCCGCCAGGCTCCTCGCCGAGGACCTGCCGCTCCTGGTGGAGGGCGCCGATCTGGTCGTGGTCCGGCTGCTCGGCGGGCGCCGCGCCTGGGAGGAGGGGCTGGACGCCCTGCTCGCCGGGCCCCGGCCCGTCGTCGTGCTCGGCGGCGAGCAGGCACCGGACGCCGAGCTGATGGAGCTGTCCACCGTGCCGGGCGGGGTCTGTGCCGAGGCGCACGCCTACCTCGCCCACGGCGGACCGGCCAACCTCGCCGAGCTGCACCGCTTTCTGTCGGACACCCTGCTGCTGACCGGTCACGGGTTCGCCCCGCCCGAGCCCACGCCCGGCTGGGGCGTGCTGGAGCGCCGGGAACGCCGCGAGGACGGGCCGGTCGTCGGGGTGCTCTACTACCGGGCCCACCACGTCTCCGGGAACACCGCCTTCGTCGAGACCCTCTGCTCGGCCGTCGAGGACGCCGGAGGCCGGGCGCTGCCCGTCTACTGCGCCTCGCTGCGCAGCGCGGAGCCCGGCCTGCTGGAGGCGCTGCGCACGGTGGACGCCCTGGTCGTGACCGTGCTCGCCGCCGGCGGCACCCGCCCGGCCACCGCGTCGGCCGGTGGGGACGACGAGGCGTGGGACGTCGGCGCGCTCGCCGGGCTGGACGTGCCGATCCTCCAGGGACTCTGCCTGACGAGCAGCCGGGCGTCCTGGGAGGGTAACGACGACGGGCTGTCCCCGCTCGACGCGGCCACCCAGGTCGCCATCCCCGAGTTCGACGGGCGCATCATCACGGTCCCCTTCTCCTTCAAGGAGATCGACGAGGACGGGCTGACCGTCTACACGGCCGACCCCGAGCGCGCCGCGCGGGTGGCCGGCATCGCCGTCCGGCACGCCGTGCTCCGGCACGTCCCGCCCGCCGAGCGGCGGATCGTGCTGATGCTGTCGGCCTACCCCACCAAGCACTCCAGGATCGGCAACGCGGTCGGCCTGGACACCCCGGCCAGCCTGGTGCGGCTGCTGGCCGCGATGCGCGAGCACGGCTACCGCGTCGGCGCCGAGGGCGAGCTGCCCGGCGTGACCGAGCAGGACGGCGACGCGCTGATCCACGCGCTGATCGCGGCCGGCGGCCAGGACCCCGACTGGCTCACCGAGGAGCGGCTCGCCGGAAACCCGGTGCGCATCGCGGCCGGCCGGTACCGCGACTGGTACGCCACGCTCCCCGCGGACCTGCGCTCGCGGATGGAGCGGCACTGGGGGCCGGCCCCCGGCGAGTTGTTCGTGGACCGCTCGCGCGACCCGGACGGCGAGATCGTGCTGGCGGCGCTGCGCGCCGGGAACGTCGTGGTCATGGTGCAGCCGCCCAGGGGGTTCGGGGAGAACCCCATCGCGATCTACCACGACCCCGACCTGCCGCCCAGCCACCACTACCTGGCGGCCTACCGCTGGCTGTCCGACGGCTTCGGCGCGCACGCCGTGGTGCACGTGGGCAAGCACGGCAACCTGGAGTGGCTGCCCGGCAAGTCCACCGGGCTGTCGGCCTCCTGCGGCCCCGACGCCGCGCTGGGAGACCTGCCACTCGTCTATCCGTTCCTGGTCAACGACCCCGGCGAGGGCACCCAGGCCAAACGCCGCGCGCACGCCACGCTGGTGGACCACCTCGTGCCGCCGATGGCCCGCGCCGACACCTACGGGGACATGGCCAGGCTGGAGCAGCTGCTCGACGAGCACGCCTCCATCGCCGCGATGGACCCGGCGAAACTGCCCGCGATCCGCGCCCAGATCTGGACGCTGATCCAGGCCGCCAGGCTCGACCACGACCTCGGCATCGAGGACCGCCCGCACGACGCCGAGTTCGACGACTTCCTGCTGCACGTCGACGGCTGGCTGTGCGAGGTCAAGGACGTCCAGATCCGCGACGGCCTCCACGTGCTGGGCGCGGCCCCCGAGGGACCACCCCGCGTCGACCTGGTGCTGGCGATGCTCCGCGCCCGCCAGATCTGGGCCGGCGGCCAGGCGCTCCCGGGGCTGCGCGAGGCCCTGGGGCTGAGCGAGGACGGCACGGCCGGCCGTACCGGCACCGACGAGGCCGAGGCGCTGGCCCGGTCGCTGGTCGAGGAGATGGAGCGCCGCGGCTGGGACCCGGCCGCCGCCGCCGGGACGGCCGGGACCGTCCTGGCCGCAGCCCCGGCCGGCGGCGGGGCCGACCCCGGGGCGGTGGAGCGGATCCTGCGGTTCGCGGCCGATGAGATCGTGCCCCGGCTGGCCCGCACCACCGACGAGATCGGCTCGATCCTGCACGCCCTCGACGGCGGTTACGTGCCGGCCGGGCCGAGCGGATCGCCGCTGCGCGGCCTGGTCAACGTGCTCCCCACGGGGCGCAACTTCTACTCGGTCGACCCCAAGGCCGTGCCGAGCCGGCTGGCCTGGGAGACCGGGCAGGCGATGGCCGACTCCCTGCTGGAGCGCTACCGCGCCGACACCGGGGACTGGCCGCGTTCGGTCGGGCTGTCGGTCTGGGGGACCAGCGCCATGCGCACGGCCGGGGACGACGTCGCCGAGGTGCTGGCGCTGCTCGGCGTACGCCCTGTCTGGGACGAGGCGTCGCGGCGGGTCACCGGGCTGGAGCCCATCCCGGCCCGGGAGCTCGGGCGCCCCAGGGTGGACGTCACGATCCGGATCAGCGGGTTCTTCCGGGACGCCTTCCCGCACGTCGTGGCGATGCTGGACGACGCCGTACGCCTGGTCGCCCACCTGGAGGAGCCGGAGGAGGACAACTACGTCAGGGCGCACGTCCTGGCGGACGGCCGGAGCCACGGCGACGAGCGCCGGGCCACCATGCGGATCTTCGGGTCCCGTCCGGGGGCCTACGGCGCGGGACTGCTGCCGCTGATCGACAGCCGCGGCTGGCGCGACGACGCCGATCTCGCCGAGGTCTACGCGGTGTGGGGCGGATTCGCCTACGGCCGGGGCCTGGACGGGGTCCCGGCCCGCCAGGACATGGAGACGGCCTACCGGCGGATCGCGGTCGCGGCCAAGAACGTCGACACCCGTGAGCACGACATCGCCGACTCGGACGACTACTTCCAGTACCACGGCGGCATGATCGCCACGGTCCGCGCGCTCACCGGCAAGGCTCCGGCCGCCTACATCGGCGACAGCACCCGCCCGGACGCGGTCCGCACCCGGACGCTCTCGGAGGAGACGTCCAGGATCTTCCGGGCCCGGGTGGTCAACCCGCGCTGGCTGGCCGCCATGCGCAGGCACGGCTACAAGGGCGCCTTCGAGCTCGCCGCCACCGTCGACTACCTGTTCGGCTACGACGCCACCACCGGCGTGGTCGCCGACTGGATGTACGACAGGCTGGCCGCCGTCTACGTGCTGGACCCGGAGAACCGGGCCTTCCTCGCCGAGTCCAACCCGTGGGCGCTGCACGGCATCGCCGAGCGCCTGCTGGAGGCCGCCGGGCGGGGCATGTGGGAGCACCCCGACCCCGGCATCCTGCGGGACCTCCAGGAGGTCTACCTCACGTCGGAGGGGGACCTGGAGGACGGAGCCTGACCGCTCCGGGCGGGGATCAGCGGTTGGTGATCACGCCACAGGCGACGCGACCGCCGGAGTCCCCGGCCTTGAGGGTGGCCTCGTCGGGTCCGGCCTTGCCACCGGCGCCGGTGTAGCGGGCGGGGACGTTGGCGTGGTTGTCGGCGAGGGCGTGCACGACGACGGCGCTGCCGTCCTTGTCGAAGAGCTGTTCGACCCGGAAACGGTCGGTCACCGTGGAGGCGCTGCCGGTGCCGTCGGCCCCGACCAGGAGGTTGGGCAGGTCGCCGGAGTGGTCTGCGTGGCCGCCGGCGCCGAGGGTGAAGTGGCCGCCCGCGCTGAAGTAGGGGCTGCCGGTGGCCGGGTCGACGGACCTCGGGTCGCAGACGCCGGTGGTGTGGATGTGGAAGCCGTGGTAACCGGGGGTCAGGCCCCTGACGGTGACGGTGACGCCGGACTTGCCGTACCGCCGGTGCTTGACCTGGAACCGGCCGATGATCCGGCCGCCGGCGTTCCTGATGACGGCATGGGCCTGGCGTCCGCCGCGGTCCGGCCTCGCCTCGGCCACCGCGGCGACGCCGACGGAGACCACGCCGACGCCGAACGCCGCGACCAGGGCCAGGTGGGTCTTGCGAAGCATGGCAGGGCTCCTCAGTTCGGATGGGGTTACTGAGGAGCATGCTCCGTGTCTCGCGGACGGTCCACATCTTCGGCCGCCGCCGGACAATAAAATGCGGGAAAAACATGGGGGAGCCCCATTTCATCCCTGTGTCTGCCTGTGCCGGGCCGTTCCTGTCCCCGACCCTGTCGCCGTGTCCGTGTCCCCTTCCGGTGCCGTCGCGTCTCCGGGCGCCCTCCGGCGTGGGCTCGGGCGCACGGCGTGCGCTCAGGTGTAGAGACGCAGCAGGTCCTCCTCGGTCTCCCGGCGCACGATCACCCGGGCCGCGCCGTCGCGGACGGCGACCACCGGGGGCCGCGTCACGTGGTTGTAGTTGCTCGCCATCGACCGCTGGTAGGCCCCGGAGGCGGGTACGGCGAGCAGGTCGCCGGGCCGTACGTCGGAGGGCAGCGTCAGGTCGCGGACGAGCACGTCGCCGCTCTCGCAGTGCTTGCCGACCACGGTGACCTCGCGCGGGGGGGCCGATGAGGAGCGGGAGGCCAGGATCGCGGTGTAGGCGGCGCCGTACATGGCGGGGCGGGGGTTGTCGCTCATCCCGCCGTCCACGCTGACGTAGGTGTTGACGCCGGGGATCTCCTTGACCGTGCCCACCTCGTACAGCGCGACGGTGGTGGGCCCGGCGATCGAGCGGCCGGGCTCGACGGCGAGTCGCAGGCGGGCCGGGAGGACCTCGCGCAGCGCCGCGACCACCTCGGCGGGGCGCGGGGGAAACGGGTCGCCGGGGCGGTAGACGATGCCCAGGCCTCCGCCCAGGTCGAGCTTGGGGATGCTCACGCCGTGCTCGCGCTCGACGCCCAGCAGGAAGCCGGCCATCCGGCGGGCGGCCAGCGTGAAGCCGCCGAGGTCGGTGATCTGCGAGCCGATGTGTGAGTGCAGCCCGGTCAGCTCCAGCGAGGGTGCCGCCAGGACCCGGCGGACCGCCTCGGCGGCCAGCCCGGCGCCGAGCGAGAAGCCGAACTTCGAGTCGTCGCCCCCGGTGGCGATGAACTCGTGGGTGTGCGCCTCCACGCCGGGGGTGACCCGGATCATCACGCTCTGCCGTACCCCGGCCTCGCCCGCGAGGAAGGCCAGGCGCTCCATCTCGGCGAAGGAGTCCACGACCACGCAGCCGACTCCCCAGGCGACGGCGCGGCGCAGCTCGGCGCCGGACTTGTTGTTGCCGTGGAAGACCACCCGGGCGGGGTCCATGCCGCCGGCCACGGCGACGGCCAGCTCGCCTCCGGTGCACACGTCCAGGCAGAGCCCGGCCGTGTCCAGCCAGCGCACGACCTCGGGGCAGAGGAACGCCTTGCCGCCGTAGTGCACCTCCCCGCCGGGCAGCGCCTCCCGCCACTCCGCGCAGCGGGCGTGGAACTCCTCCTCGTCGAGGATGTAGGCGGGGGTGCCGAACTCGGCGGCGAGCTCCCGTACGCCCATCCCGCCGATGCGTAGTTCCCCGCCGGTCCATGCCGCGGTGCGCGGCCAGCCGCTTTCGATGACCAAGCTCATGGGGTCGAAGGTAGAGCTTTACGGCTTTTGTTCGTTATCAGCATCGAAGATTTCGATGCTGAGGCCCGCAAGCATTCACCTGTATTGGGACCGTTACCTGCCGTCGGCACCATAAACTCAACTATTCGCAAAAGGGGAGTTTAAGTGACAAAGAGGCTGTATTCGGTCATTGCTGCCGCGCTGGTCGTCTCGGCGTTCGCCGGCGGTTGCGGGCGCTCGGCCTCGCAGACCGAGGCGACCGAGGGCGCCACCTCGGCGGCCGGCAAGACCGCCAGGGATCTGGTCCCCGAGGCCGTGCGCAAGACGGGTGAGCTCCGGATGGCGACCTCCGAGGGCTACCCGCCCATGGAGATGTACAAGAAGGGCACCCAGCAGCTCATCGGCGTCGACCCCGACCTCGCCGCCGCGATCGCCGCCAAGCTCGGCCTGAAGCCCACCGTGACCAACGCGGCCTTCGACGGACTGATCCCCGGCTTGCAGGCGGGACGGTGGGATGTGGTCATGTCCTCCATGAGCGACACCGAGGAGCGCCGGGCGGCCGTCGACTTCGTCGACTACTTCAACGCCGGCGGAGCCATCATGGTCAAGAAGGGCAACCCCGAGGGCGTCAAGACCCTTGAGGGCCTGTGCGGCCGTACCGTCGTGCTCGCCAAGGGCAGCTCGAACCTCGCCATCGGGCAGCGGCAGGACGAGAAGTGCGCCAAGAAGATGCAGATCATGCAGAGCGAGGACGCGCCGACCGGCCTGCTGAGCATCGACTCCGGGCGCGCGGTGGCCACCATCGTGGACTCGCCCGTCGCGGCGATGTACGCCAAGGAGACCGGCAAGTACGACGTGCTCTCCGAGCAGTACGACGCCGGCCCCTGGGGCATCGCCGTGGACCGCCGCAACAGCGGGCTGCGCGACGCCGTGGCCAAGGCCATGGAGGAGCTGCTGGCCGACGGCGGCTACAAGGCGATCCTGGACAGGTACGGCGTGGTGAGCAACGCCGTACCCGAGGTGATGGTCAACACCAAGCCGTGGAAGTGACCAGAACCCCCGCGACGGCCGGGGACCGGCACCTCCCGATCGACGCGCTCCGCCCGCCCCGCCCCGGCCGGTGGGTCGCGGCGGCGCTGGCCGCGTTCGCCCTGGTCTGGCTGCTCCACACGATCGTCGTCAACGAGAACCTGCACTGGGACGTGATCGCCGAGTACCTGGCCGACGGCAGGGTCCTCGGCGGCCTGTGGGTCACGATCCAGCTCACCGTGCTGTCGATGCTGATCGGCCTGGCGCTGGGCATCCTCGCCGCGGTGATGCAGCTCTCCGGCAGCCCCGTGCTGCGGGGGGCCTCGGCCCTCTACACCTGGTTCTTCCGGGGCACCCCGCTGCTGGTCCAGCTGATCTTCTGGTTCAACATCGGGCTGGTCTTCCCCTCCTTCGGCATCGGCGTGCCGTTCGACGGCCCCAAACTGATCGAGTGGCAGGCCAACCAGCTGATCACGCCCTTCACCGCGGCCCTGCTCGGCCTGGCGATCAACGAGGGCGCCTACATGGCCGAGATCGTCCGGGCGGGCATCCGCTCGGTCGACCCCGGGCAGCGCGAGGCGGCCGAGGCGCTCGGCATGTCGCACCGGCGGGTACTCCGCAGGGTGGTGCTTCCCCAGGCGATGCGCGTGATCATCCCGCCCACCGGCAACCAGTTCATCTCGATGCTCAAGACCACCTCGATGGTCTCGGTCATCGCCGGCGCCGAACTGCTGACCGTGTCCCAGCGCATCTACCTCGGCAACTTCGAGGTCATCGCGCTGCTCATCGTGGCCTCCATCTGGTACATCGTGCTCACCACCATCGCGAGCGCCGGCCAGCACTTCATCGAGAAGCGGTTCGAACGCGGCCACCGGGCACTGCGGGTCAGGGTCCGCCGCAACCTGCGGCCTTTCGGCAGGAGGAGCGCGTGATGGCCGAACCGATGGTGAAGATCCGCTCGGTACGCAAGAGCTTCGGCTCCGTCGAGGTGCTCAAGGGCATCAGCCTGGACGTGCCCGTGGGAGGCGTGGTCTGCGTGGTCGGACCCTCCGGGTCCGGCAAGTCGACACTGCTGCGCTGCGTCAACCGGCTGGAGACCATCGACTCCGGCCGCATCTGGGTGGACGGCGACCTGATCGGCTACACCGAGCGGGGAGACCGCCTCCACCACCTGCGCCCCGCCCAGCTCTGCGCCCAGCGGCAGGACATCGGCATGGTGTTCCAGCGCTTCCACCTGTTCCCGCACCGCACCGCGCTGGAGAACGTCATGGAGGGCCCGACCGTCGTCAAGGGCATCTCCAGGGGGGCCGCCAGGAAGCGGGCCATGGAACTGCTGGAACGGGTGGACCTGGCGGACCGGGCGGACCACTACCCCGCCCAGCTCTCCGGCGGCCAGCAGCAGCGCGTGGCGATCGCCCGCAGCCTGGCCATGGACCCCAAGCTCATGCTCTTCGACGAGCCGACCAGCGCCCTCGACCCCGAACTGGTCCAGGAGGTGCTCGCGGTCATGCGGGACCTGGCCGCCGGCGGCATGACGATGATGGTGGTGACCCACGAGATGGGGTTCGCCCGCGAGGTCGGCGACGACCTGATCTTCATCGACGACGGTGTGATCGTCGAGCGGGGAGACCCCCGAGAGGTGCTCGCCAACCCCCGTCACGAACGCCTCCGCGCCTTCCTCGGGCAGGTGCTGTGACCCACTTCGACCTGCTGCTCCGCGGCGGCCTGGTGGTCGACGGAACGGCGGCGCCCGGCGCCGCCCGCCACGCCGACGTCGGCGTGACCTCGGGCCGCCTCACCCTGCTGCCGCCGGGCACCCCGGCCACCGCGCGGGAGACCGTGGACGTGACCGGCCTCGCCGTCACCCCGGGCTTCATCGACGTGCACACCCACTCCGACGGCGTCACCCTGATCGACGGGGAGCTTGGCCGCGAGATGGTCCTGGCCTCCGTCCTGCAGGGGGTGACGACCGAGATCTCCGGAAACTGCGGCTCCAGCCTCTTCCCGGCGCTGCCGGAACGGCTGGCCGCGATGCGCGGGGAGACCCGCGTCCACTTCGGCGGCGACGTCGGGATGTACGAGGGCTTCGCCGAGTTCGCCGCCGCGCACGCCGCCGTGCCCCGGGCCAACCACCTCACCTCCCTCGTCGGGCACGGCACGCTCCGCGGCGGGGTGATGGGCCCCGTCGACCGGCCGGCCACCCCCGCCGAGCTGGAGACCATGTGCCTGCTGCTCGACCGGGCGCTGGCCTCGGGCGCCGCCGGGCTGTCCACCGGCCTGATCTACACCCCCGGCACCTACGCGGGCACGGACGAGGTGGTCGCGCTGGCGGCCGTCGCCGCCCGGTACGGCAAGCCGTACGTCACCCACCTGCGGGACGAGATGTCGAGGGTGGAGGAGGCGCTTGAGGAGGCCGTGGAGATCGCCGCCAGAAGCGGCGCCCCGCTGCACGTCTCCCACCACAAGACCGCGGGCAAGTACGCCTGGGGGCGCACCGAGCGCACCCTGCCCAGAATCGCCGCCCTGCGCGCGGGGGGAATGGATGTCACCTGTGACGTCTATCCCTATACTGCGGGAAGCACGGCGCTGGGCGCGATGCTCCCGCCCTGGGCCTCCGAAGGCGGGATCTCCGCGCTGACGGCACGCCTGGCCGATCCCGGCCAGCGCGACCTGATGCGCCTGGCCATCGCCGAAGGCGTCCCCGGCTGGGAGAACACCGTCGGCAACGGCGGCTGGGATCGCATCTCGATCGCCTGTGCGCCACGCCACTCCGACACGGAGGGGCTCACGATCGCCGAGCTGGCCGCCACCCGCGGTCAGGACCCCCTCGACGTGGCCGCCGCCCTGCTCGTCGCCGAGCAGGGCGAGGTTACGATCATCAGCCATTCCATGATCGAGGACGATGTGCGGCGGGTGCTGGCCGCGCCGTACTCGATGATCGGCTCCGACGGCGTGCCCAAGCCGGGCGGGCGCCCCCACCCCCGCTGGGCGGGAACGTTCCCGCGCGTGCTCGGACACTACGTCAGGGAACTGGGGCTTCTCGGCCTGGAGACGGCGGTGCACAAGATGACCGGCATGGCCGCGGCCAGGTTCGGGCTGACGGGGCGCGGTGTGATCGCCGACGGCGCCCACGCCGACCTGGTCGTCTTCGACCCCTCCTCGATCGCCGACGGCGCCACCTTCGCCGATCCGCTGGTCCCGCCGTCCGGGATCCACTCGGTGATCGTGGCCGGGCGGACCGTGGTCCGCGACGGCTCCGGGACCGGCGCCAAGCCCGGATCGGTGCTCGCCACATGAGCGGGGCTCCGGGCCGGCCCCATGACCGGAGGGAGGACGCCGTGAGCGGCCCCGGCGCGCCGGACGAGGGCGGCCCGGTCACCCTGGCCGTGTCCGTGCCGGGACTGATCTCCCTGCACGAGGACACCGAGCTGACCCTCGCCAGCACCGGCAAGCTGCTGCTGCTCGCCGCGGTGGCTCAGGGGATCGCCTCGGGGAGGCTCGACCCCGCCGAGACCGTGGACCTGGCCGACGACGACCGCTGCGGCGGGTCCGGGCTCCTTGGCGTCCTGTCCGGCCGCCGCTGGCCGATCGGGGACCTGGCGGTGCTCACCGCGTCGGTGAGCGACAACACCGCCACCAACGCGCTGATCCGGCGGATCGGCCTGGACCGGGTGGCGGAGGTCGCGGCCGGGCTCGGCCTCGTCCGCACGCGGATCCTCGACCGGATACGCGAGCCGAGACTGCCGTCGCACCCGCCGACCTTCGCCGTGGGTACGGCCGGCGAGCTCGCCCGGTTCGCGGCCGGGCTCGACGGGCGGCTGGAGTGGACCAGGATCATGCTGCGCTGGATGGCGCACAACGGAGACCGGAGCCTGGTCCCCGCCCTGCTGGCGCACGAGGCCGAGGACCGGGAGATCCCCGCCTCGGTTCCCGCCGGAATGGTCTGGGTGGCCAACAAGACCGGCACCGACGCCGGCGTGCGGGCCGACGTGGGAGTGATGATCGGCCGGGGACGCCGGATCGGCTACGCCGTGCTGGCCAACGGCCCCGCCGGGGGCGAGCACGCCCTGGTGGGACGGGTCCGGCGGGCGGGCCTGGCCATCGGCCGCCTGGCGAGCCCGGTGCCCGGCGCCTCCGGCGGCGGCGCCTCCCCGCGGGAGCCCGATCTCTAGTGCCCGCTCACCTCTGCCCGCCCACCCGTTCCCGCCCACCCGTTTCCGGACGGCCGGTGGCGGGCGGGCGCGGGGGCTCTCAGCGGAGCGCGTTGCGGATCTGGGCCGAGGCGTCGCGCAGGTAGTCGATGAAGGAGCGCAGCGCCGGGTTGGGGTTGGTCGGCCGGGTGGCGGCGCCGATCCTGCGGTAGAGCCGGGGACCGTCCAGCCGGCACACCTGGATGCCGGTCGCGCCCTGCGCGCCCAGGCTGGGCACCAGGGCCACGCCCAGCCCGGCCCTGACCAGCCCCAGCGTCACCTCGTAGTGGTCGCTGCGGCAGCGGATCGTCGGGCTGAACCCCTCCAGCGCGCCGGCCCGTTCCAGCACCGAGACCGGGGTGTCGGTGCCGAATGTGGTGATCCACGGCTCCTCGGCCAGGTCGGCGAGGCGCACCCGGGATCGCTGCCCCGCCGGGTGGCCCGGCGGCACCACGAGGAGCTGCGGTTCGTCGAACAGGTGGGTGACCTCCACCCCGTCCGGCGGCTTCCAGGGGTCGAGCGCGTGCTCGAAGACCACCAGCACGTCGAGGGCGCCGCGCTCCAGGTCGGGCAGGAGCTCGTGCGGCTGACCGAGCACCAGGTCGAGGTCCACGGCGGGGTGGCGGGCGGTGAAGGTCGACAGCGCCAGCGGCAGCAGCCGGTATCCCGCGGAGGCGAAGAACCCGATCCGCAGCTGCCCGGCGTCGGCCCGGGCCTGCGCGAGCAGGTCCTTCTCCGCGGCCTCGATGATGTCCAGGACCTCCTGCGCCCTCCTCGCGAGCCGCCGCCCGGCGGCGGTCAGCCGCAGGCTCTGCGCACCCCGCTCGACCAGGCCCACGCCGGCCTCCTCCTCCAGCTTGGACAGCTGGTGGGACACGGCGGACGGCGAGAGCCGCAGGACGCGCGCGGCCCCCGCGATGCTTCCCGTTCTGAAGACCTCCCGGAGTACCCGGAGGCGTTGACTGCTCAGCACGGTCTCAGTATCGGCGCGGACGGAGGATGCGGAGGCCGGACGGCGCTTCCCGGATCCACCGCGGGGCCGCGTCCGGGACCGGGCACCTCGCCGGCGGCGTACCGGTCACGGCGCGGTCCTCTCGCCCCCGGACGGGTGCGGACATCCCGGTGCGGTGGTGTACAGGCGAGAGGATGGAGGGGTCACACCTGCCCCTGCTTCTGGAGGACACGTGCCGTTGAGAAACAGCAGTGCCGTGACGGGCGAGCCCGGCGGGACGCCCGCGCGGGAGGCCGGCACCGGCCAGGCCGTCGCCACGGTCGAGCGAGCCGTCGACGTGCTCATGCGCTTTACCGAGACCCCGGCGATGACGCTCGGGGTGACCGAGATCGCCCAGGCGCTCGGGATCTCCAAGGCCGCCGTGCACCGGATCCTGGCCTCGCTGCGGGTCCGCGGTCTCATCGAGCTTGACGAGAGCACCCGGCGCTACTCCCTGGGCGTCGGAGCCATGCGGCTGGGCCTGGCCTACCTGGACCGGCTCGACGTCAGGCGCATCGCCGCGCCCGAGTTGGTGACGTTGTCGGAGCGCACCGGCGAGACGGCCACCCTGTCGACGCGGACCGGGTGGAACCGGGTCTACGTGGACCAGGTCACCCCGGCCCGCGAGGTCATCATGAGCGTCAGTCTCGGCGTGCCGTACCCGCTGCACGCGGGCGGCTCGTCCAAGGCGTTCCTGGCCTTCCTCTCCGAGGGGGAGATCGAGAGCTATCTGGCGCGTGCCCCGCTGGAGTCGCTCACCGACAAGACCGTGGTGGACGTGCCCGGGCTGCGCGAGGAGCTCGCGTTGATCCGTACCCGAGGCTGGGCGCGGTCCTTCGCCGAGCGGATGGCCGGGGCGGCGTCGGTGGCCGCGCCCGTGCTCGACCACCACGGCCGCCCGGTCGCGGTGGTCAGCGTCTGCGGGCCGCTGGAGCGGTTCCGTGAGGAGGTCGAGTCGTGTGCCGAGGCGCTGCTGGAGTCGGCGGGCAGGCTCTCGGCCCAGATGGGCTGGACCGGATCGGCGCCGGCGGTGACGGGGCCGGTCACCGGACGCTGAGAGGCGTGGGAGGGATGGGAGGCAGGCGCCGGAGGGGTGCGCGGAGGGAGATCGCCGGTGTGTGGCCGGCCTGGACCCCCGGTGCCCTTTTCGGGCGCCGAGGGTCCGTGTCCCGCCAAGCGGTCAGGCGCTCTTGCGGCGCTGGGCGCGCAGAATCGCCAGACGCTCGTTGAGCACCTCCTCCAGGTCCTCGATCGTACGGCGCTCCAGCAGCATGTCCCAGTGTGTCCGTGGGGGCTTGGCCTTCTTGGTCTCCGGCAGCTCACCGTCCACCCGCAGGGCGGTCGCGCCGCACATACGACACTCCCAGGTCGCCGGGATCTCAGCCTCGGCGGCAAGCGGAACGTCGAATCGATGGCCCTTCGGGCAGGTGTAGGACACCTCCTGGCGCGGGGCCAGATCGGTGTTGCGGTCGTTCTCGTAGCTGGTCGCGCCGAGTCGGGTACCGCGTAGCGCACGCTCGCCCATGTCTCAATGCCTCCTGAGGGCCCCGTCGTGAGGGGTCTGTCTCCCACGGCGTACAACGCTTGATACCGTGTGTGGATTCCCACACACGGGGTGATCCAATCGCGTGTTCTTGACCCGGTCTGCTGCGGGCCCCGGCCGGAGGACGCTCAGATGCGCTCGGGCACCGGGTTGCCGGCGGCCCGGACGGCCCTGGGAAGGTTGATCGCGCCCAGCGCGACGAGCCCGAGCAGGAAGAAGACCACCAGCGAGACGATGCCGAGCCGATAGCTGTCGGTCATCTGCAGCGCCACGCCCAGGACGAACGAGCCGAGGAACGTCGAGCCCTTGTCACTGATCTCGTACAGGCTGTAGTACTCCGCCTCCTTGCCCGCCGGGATCAGGTGGGAGAACAGTGACCGCGACAGGGCCTGGGTGCCGCCCATCACGATCGCGATGGCGAACCCGAGCGCGAAGAACGGCAGCGCCGCCCCCCTGGGCAGGAAGTAGGCCACGCCCACCACGGCCACCCAGCCCACCAGCGCGACCATCACCACGCGTTTCGCCCCGTAGGAGGCGGCGAGCCGGCCGAGCAGCAGGGCGCCGCCGAAGGCGACGAACTGCACCATCAAGATCGCCGCGATGCGCTCGGTCTGGCCCAGCCCGAGCTCCTTGTCGGCGTAGATGGCCGAGAACGAGATGACCGTCTGCACGCCGTCGTTGTAGATCAGGTAGGCGACCAGGAACGCCAGGGTCAGCGGGTAGCGGCGCAGCTCCCGCACGGTACGGCCCAGCTGCCCGAAGCTTCCGGTCACGGCCCGGCCGGCGTTCCCGGCGCCCGAGGTGAGGGTGTGCCGGTTGCGCAGCCGCAGCATCGGCACGATGGTGAACCCGGCCCACCACAGACCGGCCGAGGACAGGGAGATGCGCACCGCCTCGCCCTCGGAGACGCCGAGGGACTCGTGACCGAGGAAGAGGGCGAGGTGTACGGCGAGCAGCAGGCCGCCGCCCAGGTAGCCGAACCCCCAGCCCCGGGCGGAGACGCCGTCGCGCTCGTCCGCCGTGGAGATGTCGGGCAGGAACGAGTTGTAGATGACGAACGCGGCGGCGAATCCGAGGTTGGCGATCAGGAACAGCGCCCCGCCCAGCAGATAGCGCCCGTCGGAGACGAACCAGAAACAGACCGTGGCCCCGGCGCCGAGATAGGCGAACGCGCCCATGAGCTCCTTCTTGCGGCCGGTGTGGTCGGCCAGGGCTCCGGCGACGGGCATCAGCACGATCTGCAGGACGGCCGCGGCGCCCACCACGAAGGAGTAGTAGGCGCTGGGCCGCACGTCGAACCAGAGGACGTCCACGTATGGGCGGCCCCGGGCCGCGTTCTCGGCGATCCTCGTCAGGTAGGGGCCGAGGAAGACCGTCAGAACGGTGGTGGGGAAGGCGGAGTTGGCCCAGTCGTAGAAGTACCAGCCGCGCTGCTCGCGGCGGCGATCCGGAAGGGAGTCCGGGACGACCTGCTGGGTGGCCATGGGGGATCCTCGGTTCGATGGGGGAGTGGGGAGGTCGGAGGGGGGCGGCTCACGCGGCGAGCCGGCCGGGGTGCCACTGGCCGCGTGCCTCCAGCACCTGGCGGAGGCCGGAGATGTTGTCGGTCATCACCCCGTCCACGCCGAAGTCGAGCAGACGCCCCATCTCCCGGGTGTCGTTGACCGTCCACACGTGGATCTGCATGCCGAGAGCGTGTGCCGTGCGGATCAGCGCGGGGGTGGTGATCCGCAGGTGGCGGAAGCCCGCCGGTACCTGCGCGCACGGCACCCCGGCGCGGGCCAGCCGGGTGAGCAGGCGGCCGTAGCCGGAGGTGGTCGCCGCGGCGCGCAGGGCCGCGACCCCGCGTGGCCCGAGCGAGGAGCACACCTGGCGGCCGACCGCCGCGCGGGCGCGGGCCAGCCGTTCGTCGGAGAAGGAGGTGAGGCAGATCCGGTCGTAGGAGTTGGTTCTCCTGATCGTCTCGGCCAGCGGCCCGATGGCCGCGGACTCCTTGACGTCGATGTTGAAACGCGCCCGGGGCCAGGAGCCCAGCAGGTCGTCCAGGACCGGGATCTCGTCCACCCCGTCGATCCGCGCCTCACGTACCAGGCGGTACGGCAGGTCGGCGATCCGGCCGCGCCGGTCGGTCACCCGGTCCAGGGTGTGGTCGTGGAAGGCCAGTAACACCCCGTCGGAGGTGGCGTGCGCGTCGGTCTCCAGGTACGTGTATCCGAGCTCGACGGCACGGGCGAACGCTGCATGGGTGTTCTCCCGGCTCTCGGCGGCCCCGCCCCGGTGGGCGAAGGCGAGCGGGCCGGGATGGTCGAGGAAGGCGTAACGGCGCGACACGTGCAGGAGTATGCCCGGTACGGGCGCGGTACGTCACAGCGGGCCGGTGAACGTTTGGGTCACGGGCCCGCCCGGCCCCGGCTCTCCGCGCTCGGCTTGGCAGCCCGGAGCCCGGAGCCAGGGGTTCGGGGCACTCAGTCCTCGTGCTCGCCGGGCGGCTCCTTGCCGGCCCACTCCCGGCGGCGGGCCTCGGCCACCGCGATCGCCGTGGCGACCGCCACGTTGAACGAGCCCACCCGCCCGACCTGCGGGATGTAGCAGACGGCGTCGGCGGCCTCCAGCAGGGCGGGGGAGCAGCCGTGATCCTCGCTGCCCACCACCAGGCACACGTCGCCGCCGAGCTTCGCCTCGTGCAGCGGGACCGCGTCTCCGGTCAGCTCCACCGCGATCACGGTGAACCCCTCCGCCCTGGCTGCCCGGACCGCGTCCAGCGCGGGAACCGGCTCCTCCCAGGCCACCAGCCGGTCGGTGCCCAGCGCGGTCTTCTGCGCCTTGGGGTTGGTCGGGAGGGTGGCGTTGCCCGCCAGCCAGATCCGCTCCACGCCGAAGGCCGCGGCGGTGCGGAAGATGGATCCGATGTTGAAGGGGCCGGTCACCGACTCCAGGATCAGGGCGAGCCGTCCCTCGGTGTTCCTGCGCCAGGTGCGGTTGAGCCGCTTGACGTCGGTCGGCCGCAGCTGCCTGCGGGGGTTCGCGGTCATCGGTCGTTCACCGTTCCTTGGTCGTTCCTCGCCCGTCCCGGGTCTCCGGGGCCGTGCCGCGTGGGTGGCTGAGTCGTCGTGTGCCCGTTGTCTCCGCCGGGGGTCTCGCCGTGCCGGGCCGTTCTCACCGCGCCGGGTCCGCGGTCCTGGCCCCGACCTGGAGGACCCGGTAGGAGGACCGGGAGGCGAGGCGGGTGGCCGGCCAGCCCTGTTCGTTCAGCCAGCGCTGCAGGGAGTCGGAGCCCAGGTGCTTCTGGACCACCAGGTAGGCCGTGCCGTCCGGGGTGAGCCGGGACAGCCAGCGGGAGAGCATCTCGTGCATGGCGGCCTTGCCGATGCGGATCGCCGGGTTGGACCAGATCGCCGCGTAGCGGACCTCCGGCGGCACCTCGTCGACATGCATCGACCTTACTTTGTCAAGGGCGGCGGCCCGCGCGTTTCTGGCACAGAGTTCCACCGACCGCCGGTTGACGTCCACCGCCCAGACCGTCGCCCGGGGCGCGCGCGAGGCCATGGTCAGCGCGATCGGCCCGTAACCGCAGCCCAGGTCCAGCAGATCGCCCTCGGCGGGAGGCGCCGGGACGGTCTCCAGCAGGATCCGGGTGCCCTGATCGATCCGCTCGGGGGAGAAGACCCCGCTGTCGGTCTCCAGCCTCAGATGAAGGTCGGGGAGCACGAGCGTGACCGACCCGGGACGGCTGGCGGTCTCGGGGCGCTCCTCGAAGTAATGTGCCACGTCGTAGAACGTTACCAACGGCCGGGAGCGGGTCAGGGCAGCCGAGTTCCCAGCAGCCCGGAGGCCGCGGCGACCAGCAGCCCGGCCACGATCGCCGCCACGACGAACCACTGGCCGATCTCCTGGCTGACCGTCCGGTATCCGAGCGAGCTGCCGATCTGCTCGTACACCTCGCGCAGCTGGTTGCCCGACTCCGCCTCGTAGGCCCGGGCTCCGGTGCCGTTCGACAGGCTCTGCAGAGTGATCTTGTTCACCGGCACGTTCACCTCGCGGCCGTCGATCGTGACGGTGCCGTCCTGGGTGCCGTAGGCGATGGTGGAGACCGGCACGCGCGCGCCCCTCGCCGCCTCGATCGCCTCCGCCACCGACCGGCCCGAGGTGTTGTCGCCGTCGGACAGCAGCACGATCGCGGCGGGCGGCGGATCGGTGACCGCCTGCTGGTCGAAGGAGCGGATGGAGTCGATCGAGCTGAACACCGCCTCGCCGATGGCGGTACCCGCCCGGGTGGTCAGGTTGCCGATCGAGGTGATCACCGCCTGGTGGTCGGTGGTCGGGGAGACCACCACGGAGGCGGAGCGGGCGAAGGCGACCACCCCGACGTTGAAGCGCTCCGGCAGGTCCCCGACGAACTTCTGGGCCGCCTCCTTGGCCGCGGCGATCCGGTTCGGCTGCACGTCGGCGGCCTCCATCGACAGCGAGACGTCCAGCGCGACGATGATGGTCGCCCGGTCGCGCGGAACCCGTACCGAGTCGGCCGGCCGGGCCGCGCCGACGATCATCAGACCCATCATCAGCACGAACAGCGCGGGGGCGACGTGCCGGCGCCAGTCGGGGCCGGAGGGGGCCACCAGCGTCAGAAGCGGCAGATTGGTGAAGCGCACCGCGTAGCGCCGCCGGGCGAACTGGGCGGCCACATAGCCCGCCACGACCAGCGCGAGCGCGGCCAGCAGCCACAGCCAGGCCGGGGAGAGGAAGGTCATCGGATCCTTCCCGACGTCGGGTGCCGGTGTGTCAGGTGCGCCGTACGCCGCTGCCGCAGCACGAACTGCGCGATGTCGGCGACCCAGTCGCGGTCGGTGCGCAGCACCAGGTGGGCCACCCCGCAGCGGCGCAGCGCCGCCCGGGTCGCCGCCCGCTGCGCGGCGGCCGCCTCGGCGTAGGCCGCGCACACCCTGGCGGTGAGGCGGATCCTGCGGCTCCGCCCGGACTCCGGGTCGGTCAGGCTCACCAGCCCAACCGGCGGCAGATCAAGCTCGCGCGGGTCGATCACCTCGACGGCCAGCACCTGGTGCCGGGCGGCCAGGCGGCGGATCGGCCGCTCCCAGGGTGGCTCCGTGCCCGGCTCCAGGGCGGGCCCGGCGTCCAGGAAGTCGGAGACGATCACGCGCAGGCCGCGCCGCCGCCGCGCGGAGGCGAGCGCCTCGATCGCCTCCGCGAGGTCGGGGGCGCCTGCGAGGGGGCGGCCCCGGGGAGCGTCCATCAGCGAGTGCAGCAGGCCGTACAGGGCGGGCCGGCCGCCCCTGGCGGGCATCCGGTGGATGTACTCGTCGTGCAGGACGTAGGTGCCGAAACGGTCGCCGATCCGGCTGGTGAGAAACCCGATCGCGCCGATCGCGGCGACCACCAGGTCCCGCTTCTCCATCCCGGCCGTGCCGAAGTCCATGCTGGGCGACAGGTCGGCCAGGGCCCAGGTCTCCAGCTCCCGGTCGGAGATCAGGTCCCGCACGTGCGGGACGGTGGTGCGGGCGGTCACCGCCCAGTCCATCATCCTGATGTCGTCCTCGCCGGGGACGTACACCCTGCTGTCGCCGGACTCGCTGCCGGGGCCGGGGAGCAGCCCCTGGTAGGAGCCGTGCAGCAGCCCGTCCAGCCGCCTGACGACGGTGAGTTCGAGCCGGCGCAGGGCCTGCTCCGAGGCGCTCACGACCCCGGTCACCGGGAGTCCTGGTTCCACACCACCAGGGGTGGGGGTACCGCGGTCAGCACCTGCCTGACCACGTCCTCGGGGTCCACTCCGTCGGCCAGCGCGTCGAAGGTGAGCATCAGCCGGTGGGACATCACGTCCACGGCCACGTCGCGGACGTCGTCGGGGAGCAGGTAGTCGCGGCCCCGCAGCAGGGCCAGTCCCCTTCCGGCGGCGACCAGGCCGAGGGTGGCGCGGGGACTGACCCCGATCTCGATGTTCTCCGCCAGCTCGGGCAGGCCGTACTCGGCGGGGGAGCGGGTGGCCATCACCAGCCGGACCACGTAGTCGGCGACGAGCTGGTGCACCGAGACCCGGTCGGCCGCCGCCTGTAACGCGATCAGCCGTCCGGGGTCGAGCACCGCCTGGGGGGTGGGAGGGGTCACGCTCATCCGGTGGAGGATCTCCAGCTCCTCGTGGGCGTTGGGGTGGGTGACGCGGACCCTGAACAGGAAGCGGTCGCGCTGCACCTCGGGGAGGGGGTAGACGCCCTCGGACTCGATCGGGTTCTGGGTGGCCAGCACGATGAACGGCCTCGGCAGCGGGTGGGTCCGCCCGGCCAGCGTCACCTGGCGTTCGGCCATGACCTCCAGCAGCGCGGACTGCACCTTGGCCGGGGCGCGGTTGATCTCGTCGGCGAGCAGGAAGTTGGCGAACACCGGGCCGAGCTCGACGTCGAAGGCCTCGCGGGAGGGATGGTAGACCCGGGTTCCCACGATGTCGCTGGGCACCAGGTCAGGGGTGAACTGGATGCGGGCGAAGTCGCCGCCGACCACGGTGGCCAGAGTGGAGGCGGCCAGGGTCTTGGCGACCCCGGGCACCCCCTCCAGCAGGCAGTGACCGCGGGCCAGTAACGCCACGAGCAGCCGTTCCACCATGTGCTCCTGGCCCACGATGACCCGCCGGACCTCGGCCAGAGCCTCGCGCAGCGGTCCGGTGTCGATCCCGCTCGGCAGCTCTTCGGCGACGGTCATCGCATTCCTCCAGCGTGGAGACCTCGGGCTCCGGCCGTGGAGAGGAGGTCACGTCGATATTCCACCAAATGAAACGCCGGGTCGCACGGCTGTCGGATGCCCATCTGGTGTTGGTACCCACAGTCGGTGCCCACCCGCACCCGGATGGGCGGGGCGTGCCCGCCGCCGTGTGCTTTCATGGCAGGCGTGGCCAGTCCGCTCCAGTACGGTGACCCGCCCCGGTTGGGGCCCTTCGTCCTGCAGGCCCGCCTGAGGGTGGGGCCCGCCGGGCTGGTCTACCTCGGGTGCGGCTCCGACGGCCGGGCGGTCTCGGTCGCGGTGCTGACCAGGGGGGCCGCTCTGGACCCGGTGGCTCGCGACCGGTTCGTCACCGGGATCCGTGAGGCGGCGAGCCGTTCCGGGGTGCGGGGCTGGGTGGCCAGGGCGGCGCGCGGCCGGGCGGCGGTGGCCGACACGGCGCCGCAGGTGCTGGCCATGGACGGCGGGAGCGCGCCGTGGGTGGCCACACCGTACGAACCGGACAGGGCGGGGGCCGAGCGGTTCCTGGAGTCGGTGCTGGTGGGTGGCACGCTGATCGGTGAGCGGCACGGCCCGGACTTCGAACCGCACTGGGCGGACGACCGGTCGCCGGCGCTGCCCGCGCCGCCCCGGGAGGCCCCGCCGCCCGTGGAGACCCACCGGTCGGTGGTGGTCGCCGGGGTCGTGCTGACCGTGCTGCTGGTGCTGCTGGCGGTGATGGTCTGGCTGCTGCTGCGCCGGGAGGAGGACGGGGCGCCGCTGCCGAGGCCGTTGCCGGCGACGGAGTTCGTGCCGACCCCGCCGCCGGTCCCGGCGACCCCGGAGCCCGGGCGGCCCACCGTCTCACCGTCCCCCTCGCGGAGTGGTACGGGGACCCCGGGACCGAGGCGGGGCGACGAGGACGACGGCGCGCCCATCTGACCGATGCCCGATGCCCGATGCCCCGGGGGCCGGGGCCGGCCGGAGAACCGGGCGTCGTTCAGGGCGCTCCCCGGCCCGGTCCCGGTTTTCACCGGTGCCCGGGGCGGTGGGAAAACCCGGGGTCAAGGCGCTTTGATTTTTCCCCCGCGAAGGTATGAATGTGCTTCCCGCGGGCACCCGATTCAGCAGCCGAGTCGCCAACCGTCGAGCTTCTTCACCGTTGTCATTGGACCGCCTATGTCTATTCAGGGCAATGTCATCCCCATCATCCACTGGTCTCGCCGTTCCTCCTGTCTCAGCGAGGATCCCGAGCTTTTCTTTCCGGTCTCCTCGGAGGGGCCGGGCCGGGCGCAGTACGAGAGGGCCAAGGCCGTGTGCCGCCGCTGCCCGGTCCGGTCGCGCTGCCTGGAGTACGCGCTGAACACCCACCAGATGTACGGGGTGTGGGGTGGCACCACCCCCGACGAGCGCAGAGCGGCCATGTCGGCGCTGCGGCGCGAGGTCAGGTAGCCGAGGCCGGGCGAGCAGGGCCGGGCGAGCCCTGCCCGGGAGACGGCGCGACGCTCACGCCGGTATCCGCCCGGTGGGACGGCCGTGGTGCCGGTGCGCGGCGACCGCCTCGGCGAACGCGGAGGCGAAGTCCCCCAGGTCCTCCGCCGTTCCGGTGACCACCCCCGGCGGCGAGGCGGACTCGATCCCCGCGGCCTCCAGCAGCTCCGCCCCGGCGCCCAGGGCGCCGACGGCCTTGCCGTGTTTGAACGCCTCGGAGACGAAGTGCAGGGCGTCGCCGTCCTCGGCCAGCGCCTGGACGCTCCGCCTCCCACCGGGAACCAGTACCGCGTCGTACAGCACCGAGGCCACGGTGGTCAGCGGGCGGGTCACCTCCAGCCGATCGCCGTTCTCCCCGAGTACGGCGCCACCCCGCGCGGCGAGCACCTCGCACACCGCCCCCATGCCGGCGAGCGCGCCGGAGACCGCGGCCACCTGGGTGACGTCCACGCCGTCGGCGACGAGGACGGCGATCTTCCGGGTGGACACGCTCCGCACCGGTTCGTGATCCTGGCTGAGGGCGGGGGAGCTGCGGCCGTGGTTGGGCGTGGTGACCTCTCGCGGCGGCTCGGCCCCGATGCCCTCGGCGACCAGCACGGCCAGGTCGTGGTCGACGTTGTTGAGGTTGCGGACCACGCCTTCGCGGATGTGGGCGTGCTCGACCTTGCCGAGTTCGAAGCGGAAGGCGGCGACGATGTGCTCCCTCTCCCAGCCGGCCATGCTGTTCCAGAACAGGGTGGCCTGGCCGTAGTGGTCGGCGAAGCTCTCGCTGCGCCTGCGGATCTTCTCGCCGTCCACCCGCTCCTGGTGGTGCCGGTAGGCGTTCTCGCCGCCGACCACGGGGTAGCCGCCGCCGAGTGAGCTGGGGTGGTAGCTCGCCCGGCCGCACGGGATGACCGACTGGTGGTAGCCGTCGCGCTGGTTGTTGTGCACCCCGGTCACCGGGCGGTTCACCGGGATCTGGGCGAAGTTGGGCCCGCCGAGCCTGATCAGCTGGGTGTCGAGATAGGAGAACAGCCGGGCCTGGAGCAGTGGGTCGTTGGTGAAGTCGATGCCCGGTACGACGTTGCCCAGGTGGAAGGCGACCTGCTCGGTCTCGGCGAAGAAGTTGTCGGGGTTGCGGTCGAGGACCAGGCGCCCGACCGGGCGCACCGGTACCTCCTCCTCGGGGATGATCTTGGTGGCGTCCAGGAGGTCGAAGCCGAAGGCGTGCTCGTCCTCCTCGGCCACCAGCTGGACGCCCAGCTCCCACTCGGGGAGGTCACCGTTGGCGATCGCCTCCCACAGGTCCCTCCGGTTGAAGTCGGGATCCCTGCCGGCGATCTTCTGGGTCTCGTCCCAGACCAGCGAGTGCACCCCGAGCCTCGGCTTCCAGTGGAACTTCACGAAGGTGCCCCGGCCGGAGGCGTCGACGAGGCGGAAGGTGTGCACGCCGAAACCCTGCATCGTCCGGTAGCTGCGGGGCAGGGCCCGGTCCGACATCAGCCACATCATCATGTGGGTGGTCTCCGGCTGGAGGTGCACGAAGTCCCACAGCGTGTCGTGCGCCGACGACGCCTGCGGGATCTCGTTCTGCGGCTCGGGTTTCACCGCGTGCACGAAGTCGGGGAACTTGACGCCGTCCTGGATGAAGAAGACCGGCATGTTGTTGCCGACGAGGTCGAAGTTGCCCTGCCGGGTGTAGAACTTGACGGCGAAGCCGCGCACGTCCCGCACGGTGTCCGCCGACCCGCGCGATCCGGCCACGGTGGAGAAGCGGACGAACACGGGGGTCCGCGGGCTCGGTGAGGTGAGGAAGCCGGCGGTGGTGAAGGCGGCCAGCGAGTCGTCGTAGGCCTCGAAGTAACCGTAGGCCCCCGCGCCGCGGGCGTGTACCACCCGCTCGGGGATCCGCTCGTGGTCGAAGTGTGTGAGCTTCTCCCGGAAGTGGAAGTCCTCCATCAGCGTCGGACCGCGTTCGCCCGCCTTGAGCGAGTTGTCGGTGTCGTCCACCTGGACGCCCTGGTCGGTGGTCAGGACGGTGTCCTCGTAGTCGACGCGGGCCTCGTCCAGTCGCCGATCCTTCTCCGTGCGGTGGTCGCCGGTCATGAGTCCTCCCGTTGGAACGCCGGGACCGGGATGCCCCGGTGCAGGACGGCTATACCCGACTCATATCGACGAAACGGTCAAGTGCTGGTGCTTCCCGCCTCCTTTGCCACTGCTTTTCCCGCTCGTCCGCGGGGTGTGCCGACGGGCCCGTTCGCGGCCACCGCCGCCCGCGGGAGCGGGGCGCGGTGAGCACGGGGCACGGCCGGTGAGGTCTCAGGCCAGGGCGAGCGCGGCGTAGAGGGCCACCCCGACGGTCAGGGCGTCCTCGTCCAGGCGCATCAGCGGCGAGTGGTTGGGGGCGGGGGGCTCCGCGCCCGGCGGCCGGGTGCCGAGCTGGAGCAGGGCTCCGGGGACCTTCGCCAGGATGTGGCCGAAGTCCTCGGAGGCGAAGGCGGGACGCTCCAGCGTGTGGACCCGGTCGGCGCCGATCAGCGCGGTGGCCGTCCCGAGGGCGAAGGAGGTCTGGTCCGGGTCGTTCACCGTGGGCGGGGCGACCGGTGACCACGTGACGTCCGCGGCGCAGCCGTGGGCCGAGGCGACCCCCTCGGCGACGTGCCGGACGAGGGCCATGGCGCGTTCGCGGCCGGTCGCGTCCATCGCGCGGACGCCGCCCTCCAGCACGGCCCGGTCGGCGACGACCCCGGGTGCCGTGCCCGCGTGACAGGTGCTCACCGCGACCTGCCAGGGGTGGGCGGGGTCGGCCGCCCGGGTGACGCGCGCGTGGAGCGTCTGCACGAAGGCGGTGGCCGCGCCCAGGACGTCGTCGGCCTCGTGGGGGCGGGAGGCGTGCCCGCCTCGCCCCGTGACCGTGACCGTGAACTGGTCGCTGGAGGCGAGCAGCCGTCCGGGGCGGCCGGCCACGTGACCGGAGGCCAGGGTGGGCGACTGGTGGAGGGCGAACGCCCGGTCGGGGGAGTGGTCGTCGAGCAGCCCCTCGCCGAGCATGGCCAGGCAGCCGCCGTACCCCTCCTCACCGGGCTGGAAGACGAGCACCGCCGTGCCGGCGAGCCGCTCGCGCCGCCGGGCGAGAACGTGCGCCGCTCCTGCCAGCATCGCGGTGTGCGCGTCGTGGCCGCAGGCGTGCATGGCCCCGGGCACGGTGCTCGCGTACGGCTCGCCCGACCGCTCGGTGATCGGCAGGGCGTCCATGTCCGCGCGGAGCAGCGTGGTGGGACCGGGCAGCGCTCCCTCGATCCGCACCACCACCGAGCTGCACGAACGTCCGGTCGTGGTGGTCAGGCCGAGCGGGGCCAGGGCCTGTAGCACGGCCGCCTGGGTGGCGGGCAGCGTCAGGCCGACCTCGGGCCGCCGGTGTACGGCGCGGCGGAGTCCGATGACGAGTTCGTGGACCTCCGAGGCCTCCTGAATGAGATTTCCAGGTACAGAAGGTACGGAAAGTATAGACAAGCGATACCTCTCATATGTATCTGTAGTTGCAACCTGATGCATCAGAAGTCTATGGTGCTTTTAACACATTTCCCGCCGTTTTGGTGGTAAATCATTAGGAGGTGCCGTGAGGCGCCCAATGTTGTTGATCAGCGCTGCCGGGCTGGCAGTCGCCCTGCTCGCCGCCTGTGGTACCGAAGCGGAACCGAAGCCCGGCGCGAGCGCCGCGGAGGGTCCCGAGATCACCTTCCTGTACTCCCCGTACGCCGACTACGGCGCGTTCTTCCTCGCCGAGGACAAGGGCTACTTCGACAAGCAGGGCGTCAAGGTCAAGCTGGAGCCCAAGGGCGGTTCGTCCGGCGAGACGTTCCAGCTGGTCAGCGCGGGCAACGTCACCTCGGGCGGCGCCTCCTGGGGTGCCGGCCTGTTCAACGCGGTGAAGACGGGCGCCTCGCTCTCCGTCCTGGCCAGCGTCTCCCGCGTCCCGACCGAGGGCCGTGACCCGTCGCCGTTCATGGTCGGGGCCGACTCCGGCATCACCTCGGTGGCCGGGCTGAAGGGCAAGAAGGTCGGCGTCCCCGGCCCCGGCGGCTTCGGCGCCTACTCCGTGGCGCTCGCCCTGGCCACCGGGGGCCTGACCCTCAAGGACGTGGAGCTGGCCAACGTCAGCCCGCCCGACGTCGGCGCCGCGCTGGCCAACGGCGCCATCGACGCCGCCTGGACGATCGAGCCGCTCTCCACCGCCCTGGAGGACAAGAAGATCGCCACCCGGCTGGTCGAGCACCACGCCGCGGGCACCGAGCTCGGCGCCATCGTGTTCAACACCGACTTCGTGTCCAAGAACGAGGACGCCGTCGTCAAGTTCCTGACCGCCTACCTCAAGGCCGCCGACGAGCTCGCCAAGGGTGGCTGGAAGGACGCGGCGAACAAGGCCATCATCGCCAAGTACACCGACCTGCCCGTCGAGACGATCGACCGCATCGGCCTCACCGAGAACGACCCGACCGGCGCGATCGACTGGTCCTCGGTCGCCAAGCAGGAGGAGTTCTTCGCCAAGCAGGGTGACCTGGAGTACAAGGGAACGGCGGACGTCAAGTCCGTCTTCCGCCAGGACCTGCTGGACCGCGCACTCGCGGCCGCGAAGAATTGACGACCGTGAGCGCTCCCCCCATCGACCTCCGGGGCGTCTGGAAGGGCTTCCACGACGTCCGGCGCGACCAGACGGTGATCGCGGTCGAGGACGTCTCCTTCTCCGTCGGCCAGGGCGAGTTCGTGTGCCTCCTGGGCCCCTCGGGATGCGGGAAGAGCACCCTGCTGCGGATCCTCGCCGGTCTCGACCGCCAGGACCTCGGCGAGGTCGAGGTGGACGGCCACACCTCGGTCGTCTTCCAGGAACACGGCGTGTTCCCCTGGCTCAGCGTGGAGGAGAACGTCGGCTACCCGCTGAAGGTCCGCGGAGCCGGCCGGGCCGAGCGGCGGCGGCTGGTCGCCCCGCTGCTGGAGCTCACCGGCCTCACCGACTTCCGCGGCGCCTACCCGCACCAGCTCTCCGGCGGGATGCGCCAGCGCACCTCCGTCGCCAGGGCGCTGGCCGACGACGGCGAGATCCTGCTGATGGACGAGCCGTTCGGGGCCCTGGACGAGCAGACCAGGCTGGTCCTCCAGCAGGAGCTGCTGCGCATCTGGCAGGACAGCGGCAAGAGCGTCGTGTTCATCACCCACAGCGTCGACGAGGCGCTGACCCTCGCCGACCGGGTGCTGGTCATGTCCGCCCGGCCGGGCAGGATCCTGGCCGACGTGCCCGTGCCGTTCGGACGCCCGCGCGACATCCTGGAGCTGCGCAGGGACCCCCGCTACGGTGAGATCACCTACGAACTCTGGCGGCTGCTGCGCCAGGGTGCCGCCTCCGCCTCCCCGGACGACCCCTCGGACGTCCCCCCGGACGCTCCGTCGAGCGCCTCCCCGGACCAGGACGTCCCGGCCCCCTCGGAGGTGAGGGCATGGTGAGCACGTCGCCTTCGCGGGAGCTGCTGGTGGGCCGGCTGCGGAGCGAGCGGTCCGGGCGGGCCGCCAGGATCGCCGGGCCCTTCACCCCGATCCTGCTGCTGCTCGTCTGGGAGGTCGCGAGCCGGTCCGGCGTGCTGGACGCCCGGTTCTTCCCGCCGCCGACCTCGATCGTCGGTACCTTCGCCGACCTCGTGGCGGCGGGAACGCTCCAGAACCACGCGCTCGCCACGCTGAGCCGCGTGGGCGTGGGCCTGGTGCTCGGCGCGGTGCCCGGTCTCCTGCTCGGCATCGCCCTCGGCGCGGTTCCCCTGCTCCGCGCGCTGTTCGGGCCGATCTTCGCCAGTCTCCTGCCGATCCCCAAGATCGCGATCCTTCCCCTGCTGCTGCTCATCTTCGGCCTCGGCGAGGCGAGCAAGTGGGTGATCGTCGCCATCGGCGTCTTCTTCTACGTCTTCTACAACACGATGGGCGGCGTGCTCCAGATCCAGCCGATCTACTTCGACGTCGCCAAGAGCAGCGGCGCGAGCAGGTGGCGGACCTGGACCACCGTGGCGCTCCCCGCCGCGCTCCCCAGCATCTTCACCGGTCTCAAGCTCTCCGTGGGCGGCGCCTTCGTGATCATCGCGGCCTCGGAGTTCGTCGGATCCCGCACCGGCATCGGCTACCTGATCTGGAGTGCCTGGGGCACCCTCTCCGTCGCCAAGATGTACGTCGGCATCGTGACGATCTCCCTGCTCGGCTACCTGGCCGGGCTGCTGGTCGCCTTGCTCGAACGCCGTCTTGTCCCCTGGTCACGCCAGTGACCCCGATTCAGAGCGAGGTCCTTTGATGTACGCGCGTTACAGCACGCTGGAGTTCGACGCCGGCAAGCGCGCCGAGGTGGTCGGCTACTTCGGGGCGGAGGGTACGGCGGGCCCGTCGGGCCGGCCCGGCTGGCGCGGCTCCGTCGTGCTGGAGTCCGAGATCCCCGGCCGTCTGCGCACGGTCACCTTCTGGGACTCGGCCCGGCATTTCACCGACTTCCACTCCGGCCAGGCCCACTCCGGCATCAACAACAGCTTCGCCGACCTCGGCGTCCGGGTCACCGAGCGGGAGGGGGCCGACACCGTACTGCCCCCGATCATCGCCGGTGGCCACGTGCGCGCGGTCACCGTGCGGATCGCCGCCGAGCGGCGGCCCGGGGTGGAGGAGTTCTGGCGGGAGCGCGGCCGGCCGCTCATCCTGCGCCAGCCGGGAGCGATCCGGGCCGAGGCGTTCTGGACCGGTGAGGAGTTCACCCTGCTCATGGAGTGGGTCGACGAGGCCGCCGCCGCGGCGTTCGTGACTGGGGACGACCACGTCGAGTTCGCCGACGGCATGGGCACCGGCCCCGAGGACGTGGTGTCACGGCGGGGCATGAACCGGATCAGCGCATGATCGACGCCCGTCGCGACGGGGGCGCGGCGGGGCTCCGGGAAAGCGTCTACGCCAACCTACGCCGCCGTATCCTCGTCTGTGATCTGCTCCCCGGCCACCCCCTGGACATCGGTGACCTGGCCGCGGAGTTCGGCACCTCGCGGACCCCGGTCCGCGACGCGCTGCACCGGCTCTCCCACGAGAACCTCGTGGAGATCTCCCCGCGCAGCCAGACCCGGGTCGCGCCGGTCACCCTGCAGGATCTGATCGACCTGCTCAACCTGCGCGAGGCCATCGGCCCGATGGCGGCCAGGCTGGCCGCGCAGTCCCCACCGGCCGAGCTGGAGAAGCTGTCGGAGGAGACGGAGTTCGGGTACGGCCTGGCCGCCGACTCCTCCTCGGTGCTCTCGGCCTCGCACCTGTTCCACTGCACGATCGCCCGGCTGTCCGGCAACGTCCGGCTGCACCGCATCACCGAGAGCCTGTTCGAGGACCTCGAACGGATCCTCCGGCTCTGCTCGGCGCGTCCGCTGGAGCCCGGCGAACCCCTCGACGATCATCGCAAGCTCCTCGACGCCTTGCGTGACCGCGACGGGAAGCGGGCCGCGGAGATCGAGTTGCGGCACATACGGAAGGCGCGCGAGGTGGTCATCCGTCTCGCTCTCGACTCCGGGGTGTTCGCCAACCAGCGCCTGCACTCCTGAATTCCCCTATTGAAAGGCAGTTCGATGTCCAAGATCGGTGTTGGCCTCCTCGGTGTGGCCGGCAAGACCCCCTTCGCCTATATCGGTCAGCGCGGCCTCGGCCTGTTCGGCGACCACCCGTGGTTCGACGTGCGGGCGATCATCGCCGACGACCCCGCCGACGTGGGCCGCACGCTCGGCGAGGCCGTGGCCGACCGCTGGCTGCTGGACGAGCCCCTCCCCGCCCAGTGGGCCGACGTCCGCCTGGTCGGCATCGACGGCCCCGCGCTGCGCGAGGCCGGGGTCAGCCTGGTGCTTTCCGGCCTGCCGGGTCCGCACGCCCGCGAACTCGACCCGCAGCTCGCCGCCCTGGGCTTCGGCGTGATCAGCGAGTCGGGGGGGCTCCGCCTGGAGGACGACGTCCCGCTGGTCGTCCCCGAGATCAACCCCGGGCATCTCGCGCTGGTCAAGAGCCAGGCGGCCACCCGTGGCCACGACCGGGGCTTCCTCGTCGCCAGCCCGCTCTGCACCGCGGTCATCGTCGGCCTCGCCGCCAAGCCGCTGCAGGACGCCTACGGCGTGCGCTCGCTGGTGACCACGACCATGCAGGCGCTGTCGGGCGCGGGCAAGAGCGGCGTGGCCGCGCTCCAGGTGATCGACAACCTGATCCCGTACATCTCCGACGAGGAGCAGAAGCTCGACTCCGAGCTGGCGAAGATCTTCGGCACCCTGCAGGGCGACCGCGTCGTGCCCTGGAGCGCGCCCATGGCCTCGACCTGCACCCGCGTCCCGGTACGGGACGGTCACACCGCCGTCCTCTCGGCGGGCCTGGGCGCCACCGCGTCCGCCTCGGAGATCGCCGAGGTTCTCGGCTCCTTCACCGGGAACGCCGCCGAGTACAAGCTGCCCTCCGCCCCCGGCAGGCTGATCGCGGTCCGCGACGAGCCCGACCGTCCCCAGCCGTTCCTGGACCGGGACGCGGGCGACGGCCGTACCGTCAGCGTCGGCCGGATCCGCACCCACGAGGCCCTGGAGTCGGGGGTCTCCCTCGTCGCGGTCGGCCACAACCACGACCGGGGCACGGTCGGCAACGCCCTGCTCCTCACCGAGCTGGTCGCGGCGGCCGGGCTGGTCGGCCCGGCGTGACCCTGGCCGCGGCCGGGCAGGCGCGGGCACTCCTTACGGGGGTGCTCGCGCCCTACCCCGACGACCGGACGCTGGTGGCCGAGGCGCTGGTCTCCGCGCACCTGCACGGCCATCCGGAGTTCGGGCTCCCGCTGCTCGACCGGGAGCTCACCGGGCCCGGATCCCGGTGCGCCGTGCCGGCGCTCCGGGGGGCGGGAGCCGTACGCACCCTGGACGCGCTCGGTGTGCCCGGCCCCGTCGCGATGGCGGCGGCCGTACGGCACGCCGGGCGGATCGCCGGTGAGCTGGGCGCCGGGCTGGTCGCGGCACGGTCGGTGACCGGGACGGGCCGGCTCGCCCCCTACGTCGCCGCGCAGGCACGAGCCGGCCGGGTCGCACTGCTCCTCGCGCACGCTCCGCGCACGGTCGCCCCGCACGGCGGCCACACCCCCGTCCTGGGCACGAACCCGATGGCCTACGCGCTGCCACGGGCGGACGGCCGGGTTCTGGTCGCCGACTTCGCCACCGCGGCGATGACCCAGGCCGGCCTGGGCGGGTACCGCGCCCGGGGAGAGGAGCTGCCCGCCGGGGTGGCCGTCGGCGCGGACGGCGGCGCGGTGACCGACGCCGCCGCCGTGCACGCGCTGCTCCCGGCGGGGGGACTCCTGGGCACCCTCACCGGCCTGCTGGTCGAGTCCGTCGCGGGCGCCCTCCTCGACCAGCGTGACGGCGCCACCGGACGGGGGATCGTCGCCCTGGTCGTCGACCCCGCCTTCCTCGACGCCGCCGAGGGGCCGGCCGACCGGGTCGAGGCGCTCTGCCTCGAACTCGGTACGGCGGGCGGCCACGTGCCGGGCTCCACCGAGGGGACGCGTTCCGGGGACGTGATCGACGTCGACGACGAGGTGTGGTCGCGCCTGCGGGACCACGCGGCCCGGTACGGCTGAGCGGGCCGCCGCCGGGGTGACCCGCCGACCTTCTCAGGGGGAGGTGTTGTCGCGATCCCAGACGAGTTTGTCGATCACGTCGACGACCCCGCTGACCTTCCTGGTCATCCACACGGCGATCTCGGTGTCCTTGCGCAGGGACATCCGTCCGCTCAGCGTCACCACGCTGTTCCTGACCTCGACGTGGACACGCGAGGTGTCCATCCACAGCGACCGCGTCAGGACGTCCAGGCGCACCTCGCGTTCGATGTCCTCGTCGGATCGGATGAACGCCTTCAGCAGGTCACGGCGGCTGACGACGCCCACCAGGCGGCCGTGGTCGTCCACCACCGGCAGTCGCTTGACGCTGTGGTCGGCCATCAGGCGTCCGGCGATCACCACGGGCGCGTCCATCGAGACGGTGATCGCGGGAACGGTCATCAGCTCCCGGGCCACGCCTCTGCCCCTACCTCCGACGTGGCCCGTGTCCGTGTCCGGCTTCCGGTCCGGTCCGGGCCGCTCGCTCGCCTCCCTCTCCCCACGCAGTAGATCGGCCTCGGAGACGACACCGATCACCCGGTTCTCGCCGTCCACCACCGGCACCGCGCTCACCGCGTGGCTGAGCAGCGCCTCTGCGATCTCCTTGTGGCGGGCGTTCTCGCCGACCGAGATCACCCGCCTGGTCATGACGTCATTGACGGTGACACGCATCTCTGCCTCCCAGCGTGCGCGCGGGGCGGACGCGGCGGACCGGTCATCCGAGCCGCCTGCGCAGGGGCGACGGCGGTGCGACCGCGGGGGCCAGCCGTATCCGCACGTCCACGGCGACCGCCCCGCCCGGGCCGGCGATCACCGGGTTCAGGTCGAGCTCGGCCACCTCCGGCAGGTCGTTCAGGAGCCGCCCGACGCCGACGATCTGCTCCCGCAGCGCGCCGGTGTCGGCTGGCGGGCGCCCCCGGTATCCGGAGAGCAGCGGCGCGCAGCGCAGTTCGGCGAGCATCGCCGCCGCGTCCCGATCGTCGACCGGCGGCACCCGGAAGGAGCGGTCGGGCAGCAGTTCGGCGGTGACCCCGCCCATGCCGACCATCAGCAGGGGGCCGAAGGCGTCGTAGGCGACACCGCCGATGATGATCTCGACGCCCGCCGTGACCGCAGGCTGGACGACGGCGCCGGTCATGGCCGGTCCGATCGTGCCGGCCATCTCCCGATAGGCGCGCCGGACCTCGTCCGGCGTGCCGAGGCCGGTACGGACGCCTCCGACGTCGCTCTTGTGCACCAGGTCCGGGCCGGTGGCCTTGAGGACAGCCGGAAACCCGACCGTCACGGCCGCCGCCGCCGCGCCGTCCGCCCCGTCGGTCGCGACCGACTCCACGACGCGAACCCCGTAGCAGCCCAGCAGGCGGGCGGCGCCGTCGTGGTCGAGCCACCGGCCGTGCGGGTACCGTGCCAGCTCCGCCTCGACGAGGCCCCTCGCCGCGGCGGTGTCCGCCCGTCCCGGTTCGGTGGTCGGCGTCCGCGGCGAGGCGCGCCAGGACGCGTAGTCCACCGCGTGCCGCAGCGCCCGCACGGCCTGCTCGGGGTAGGCGTAGCAGGGCACCCGCCCCTCCAGCAGGCCGTCGTGCCCGGTGACGCACGCGAGCACGGTCTTACTCGTCGTGGCCGTCGCGGAGACGATGGCCCGCCGCGTGGTGGACAGCCCGGAGCCGAACGGCGGCGTGTAGACGACCAGCACGCTGTCCACACCCGGATCGGCCAGGACGGTCTCGACGGCGAACGCCAGGTCCCGCGCGCTGCCGTCGGTGGTGAGGTCGACGGGGTTGCCGACGGCCGCGGCCGCCCGCAGCCGGGAGCGCAGCCGTCCGCGCGTGACGGGGGTCAGTTCGGGGACCGGCAGGCCGCGCCGTTCAGCGGCGTCGGCGGCGAGGATCTGTGGCCCGCCGGAGTTGCCGACGACGGCCACCCCCGGCCCCCTCGGCAGCGGCTGGGCGGCCAGCAGCCGCGCCGTGTCGAGCATGTCCTGAACGGTGTCCACCCGGATGACCCCCGAGGCCCTCAGCAGGGTCTCCACCGCCACATCCGTGCCCGCGGCGGCCGCGGTGTGCGAGCGGATCGCTCGCTCTCCCGAGCCGCCCCGGCCGCTTTTGATCACGATGATCGGTTTGCGCCTGCTCACCCGCCGGGCTATACGGCCGAAGCGGCGCGGGTTGCCGAACGACTCCAGATACAGGGCGATGACGCCGGTCGCCGGGTCGTCCTCCCAGTACTCCAGCAGGTCGTTCCCGCTGACGTCGGCCTTGTTGCCGACCGAGGCGAAACAGGAGACACCCATCCCCAGGTCGGTCGCCCGGTTGATCAGGGCGACCGCGACCGCCCCGGACTGCGACATCAGCGCCAGGGGACCGGGAACGGGTGAGGCGGGCAGAGAACTGGCGTTGAGCCGGGCCCCGGTGCTGACGACGCCGAGGCAGTTGGGGCCGACCAGCCGCATGCCGCCCTCCCGGCAGATCCTCAGCAGCTCGTCCTCGGCGGCCGCCCGCCCGGCCTCGGCGAACCCGGCCGTGACGACGACGAGGCCGCGCACGCCGTGATCGGCGCAGTCGCGGGCGACCCGCGGCACCGTGTGCGCCGGGGTCGCGATGACCGCCAGGTCCACCGGGCCGGGGACCTCCGTGACGGCCGGGTAGGCGGGCAGGCCGCGCAGTGTGGCCGCGTGCGGGTTGACCGGGTAGACGGGGCCGGGGAAGCCGCCGGCGAGGAGGTTGCGCAGGATCCGGTGACCGACCCCGCCCGGGGCGCGGCCGGCGCCGATCACGGCGACCGACTCCGGATGGAACAGCCGCGCCAGCGAGGCCGACGCCGCCTGGTGCGCCCGCTCCTCCACCCTTTCCAGCAGGCCGGGGGTGGGCCGGGGGTCCATCCTGACCTCGACCGATCCGTCGCCGAACACCCGTCTGGTGTCCAGCCCGATGTCGTCCAGGACCCGGAGCATGGGGCGGTTCTCGGCGAGCACGTCGGCGACCAGTTCCCGCACGCCACCGTCGGCCGCGTCCAGCGCCAGGTGTTCCAGCAGCAGGGTGCCCAGGCCGTGACGGTGCATCTCGTCGTCGATCAGGATCGCGACCTCGGCGTCGGCCCCGTCGCCGGGGATGTACTCCGCCACCCCCACCAGCCGGCCGTGGGCCAGCGCCACCAGCGCGTGCCCCCGGTGGTCACGTGCGGTGACGCGGTCCATGTAGGCGTGCGCGGTGGCCGTGCCGCCGGTGAAGAAACGTAGGTAGGCCGAGTGTTCCGACGATCTGTCGACCAGTTCGTGCAGCTGCGCGCGATCCTCCGGCCGCAGCGGCCGGATGTGCGCGATGTCGCCTTCGCGTAGCAGGACGTCGCACTCGCCGCGGCCGATTCGCCTCATATCAGCAGCCTGAGGCATCGCCGTGACGGCACCCAGGGTCCAAGTGCCCTTTTGACAGGGACTGTCGGCTCTATGGGGTGTTCTGTGGATTTACGGCTACTGTGGCTGGCCGGGGGGTTCCGGCCGGTCGACGACAGGGCCGGCGCCGCCACTGGGGGCGGGACCCGGGGCTGGACCCGCGATGGGACCGCCGGGACCGCCGTGACCACCGCCGTGAACACCGCTCGGGCCGCCGGGCAGTGGGCCCGGGTGGCTGAAGCGGGAGGCCCGGCGCTGCACGCGATGGAGGTGGCCGCGGCGGCGGATGACGGGCAGCCGGCCGCCGGCCTCGGCGAAGAAAGTCTTCTTGGCGAACTCGATCAGGACCAGGTAGGCGACGACCATGCCGGCCAGGGCGAGAAAGAACGCGAGCGGTAGCGCGGTGAAACCCAGCTCGGGTGCGAGCGGCGACAGCGGCAGCAGGACCCCCACGGTGACGACGCTCAGCACGGCGATCAGCAACGGCCGGCTCGGCCTGCTCCGCAGGAACGGGACCCGCCGGGTACGGATCGCGAAGATGATCAAAGTCTGGGTCGCGAGGGACTCCACGAACCAGCCGGAACGGAACAGGTCCGGGCCGGCGTGGAAGAACCCCAGCATGATCGCGAAGGTGAGGAAGTCGAACAGGGAACTGATCGGGCCGAAGAACAACATGAACCGGCGGATGAAGCCGATGTCCCAGTGCGAGGGGGCACGGAGCTGCTCGGGGTCGACGTGGTCGGTGGCGCTGTCCACCGAGATGCCGACGTCGGCGGCGTGCAGCGCGAGCGCGTCGTTGACCCCGTCGCCGAGAAAGCCCACCGCCCGGCCGCGCCGGCGCATCAGCCGTATCAGCCGCGCCTTCTGCTCCGGGGAGACCCGGGCGAAGATCGTGGCGTTCTCGGCGGCCGCGATGAGCGCGTCGTCGTCCAGCTCGCCGATGTCCCCACCGGTCAGGGTGCCGCCGGAGACCAGGCCCAGGCCGGCGCAGACCTTCTCGGCCACCAGCGGATTGTCGCCGGTGGCGATCTTCACGGTGACGCCGAGTTCGGCCAGGCGGCGCAGCGAGCCGGCCGCGGCCGCCTTGGGCCGGTCCAGGAACACCAGGAATCCGGCCAGGGTCAGGTCGCGTTCGTCGGACGGGGCCGGGGCGGCCTGCCCGGAAGCGACCCCGGTGGCGACGGCCACCACCCGGCTGCCCTCGGCGAACCGGGCCCGCAGGGTCTTGGCCGCCTCGACCGGTACGTTCCGGCAACGGCTCAGGACGGCCTCGGGCGCCCCCTTGGTGACCAGCGTCCGGGTGCCGTCCGGGCCGTTCAGCAGGGCGGTGGTCATCCGCCGGTCATGATCGAACGGCAGCAGCCCGAGCCTGCGGTAGGAACCCGCGGGCTGCGCCGCGGCGCCCGGCGCCCGCCACAGGGCGGTGTCCAGCGGGTTGCCCCCGGCCGTTCCCGGGCCCGCGGCCTGCAGATTCGCCTCGGTCGCCAGCAGCCCGAACAGCAGCACCCGATCGTCCTCGCCGCCGTCCGGGGCCAGAGCCGCGACGAAGTCGATCCGGCCCTCCGTCAGGGTGCCGGTCTTATCGGTGACCAGGACGTCCAGGTCGCCGAGGTCCTCGATGCAGACGAGCCTCTTGACCAGCACCCTGCGCCGGGCGAGCTGCCGGGAACCCGCCGCGAGGCTGGTACCGACCACGGCGGGCAGCAGTTGCGGGGTGATCCCGACGGCGATCGCCAGGGAGAACAGCAGCGACTCGACCAGCGGGCGGCGCAGGACCAGGTTCGTCACCAGGATCAGGAAGGTAAGCACCATGGCGACCTGGAGCAGCAGCACCGAGAAATGACGGAGCCCGGCCTGGAAGTCGGTCTCGGGCTGCCGCTCTCCCAGCCCCAGCGCGATACGGCCGAACTCCGCCCGCCCACCGGTCGCGACCACCACCCCGGTGCCGTTCCCCGCCCGCACCACCGTCCCCATCAGGGCACAGCGGCTCGGCTCCGCAGGGTCCGCGCCGGACGGGGCAGGTGCCACGGTCTTGCTCACCGGCAGCGACTCCCCGGTCAGCACACTCTCGTCGCACTCCAGGCCGGTCGCCGACAGCAGCCGCAGGTCCGCGGGGACGATCGAGCCCAGCGTCAGCCGGACCACGTCACCGGGGACCAGGGCGGTGACGTCGACCTCGGTGGGCCGCCCGTCGCGCAGCGCCACAACGGTGTGCCTGACCTGCGAGTGCAGTGCCTGGGTCGCCCGTTCGGCCCGGTACTCGTTGGCGAAGCCCAGTCCCACGCCGGCCGCCAGGATGACCCCGATGATCACCGCGTCGGCGGCGTTGCCCAGGAGGAACGAGATGACGGCGGTCACCGCCAGCAGGATCAGCACCGCGTTGCGCAGCTGCCGGCCCAGCACCCGGAGCGCCCGCGCGTGGTGGGTGCGTACCGCGTTCGGGCCGCAGACGGCCAGCCGCCGCCCGGCCTCCGCACTCGACAGTCCCGCCTCGGTGGCGTCCAGCCGGTCGAGCACCCGCTCGGCGGGCAACGAGGCCGCCTCGCCGGCGAGCAGGCCCACCGGAGACCTTCCGCCCGCCGTGCTCACCGTCCCCGCCCGGTGCGCGGCCGGCGTCGGCGCCGGTACCGGGAAAGGACGACCGTCATCGTTCATCTCACATCCCCCGGGCGCCGTGTGCCGCCGTGCGGGTCACACCCGGCGCCCCCACCCCCAGCAGACCATCGGCCGCCCGGGCGGCTCACCGGCCGAAGGACACCATCCCCGGGGACCTTCGGCACCCCTCCCCTTCGGCACCCGTCCGCGTCGGTCCCCAGCGGTCCCCGTCCCCAGCGGGCAGATCGGCGGCGGGAGACCGCCGAACCGGCCGCGCCTCGCGGGGGACACGACCGCTCGCGGGGACAGGACCGAAGGTCCCGAAAGCCTGAGGTCTCTCGCCCCTCACCTCGGCGCCCTTCGCCTCAGGGCGGTGGCAGGCGCCGTCTGCTGTGCTTACGGTCGAGGTACCGGGAGCGGGCGGCGGGACGCGGGCGAACGAGAAGCACCGAGGAGTGACGGATGAACGGAGCGGATCTCCGGCGGATCGAGGGGGAACTCCTCACCTCGCCCCCGGTTCCGGCGGTTTTCACGGAGGCCGAGGTCGCGGGGCTGCCGGAGCCGGTGCGGAGGCATCTCATCTCGGCCATCGCGCCCGGCACGCCCCTGGTGGTCGCCGCCCGCCTGCGGATGCGAGGGAGCATCAAGGTCGGCCGGTGGCTTCCGTTCCGCGCCCGTCAGCTGCTCGCCCCCCAGCGGGGCTTCGTGTGGCGCGCGCGGGTGGCCGCCCTGATCGCCGGCTCGGACCACTACGCCGCGGGGCGCGGAGGCATGGACTGGAAACTGGCCGGTCTGATCCGCCTGGTCCACGCCGAGGGGGCCGACGTCTCCAGGTCGGCCGCCGAACGGGCGGGCGCCGAGGCGTGCTGGATCCCCACAGTGCTGCTGCCACGATCGGGCGCGGTCTGGTCGGCCGAAGACGACACCCACGTCGGCGTCACCCACACCGTCGACGGCAGGGTGGTCCGGACCCGTTACGAGCTGACCTCGGACGGCCACATCCGGTCGTTCGTGTTCGACCGCTGGGGTGACCCCGGCAACACGGGATCCTGGGGGCTCCACCCGTTCGGCGGCGAGATCACCGGCCAGGCCACCTTCGCCGGTCTCACCATCCCCGCCGCCGGGAGGGTGGGATGGTTCTTCGGCACCGGCCGGTGGGCCGAGGGGGAGTTCTTCCGGTACCGGATCACCGGCCTGCGCCCGGTCAGCGCGTGACGTCACCGGCCGTCACGGCGGACCGTTTGAACAGGCCGGCGACCCCCGCCATCGCCCCCAGATGGACCCCCTCGGCCGTGGTGCCCCCCTGGAGGTCCTTCACATCGCTGTTCAACGCCTCCACCAGGAAGGGCTGGGAGGCGCCCGGCCGGACGTGGGCCAGCACCCCGGCGTGGACGACCGCGCTCAGCGTGGACCCGTGGCAGGTCCGGGCGAGGTAGTAGTCCACCGTCCGGACCGCCGTCTCGGTGTTCCACCCGTAGCCGAGGTCGGTCATGATCTCACCCAGCCCCTTCTCTCCCAGCAGGTGAAAGAGCATGAGCACGTCGGCCTGTTTGGAGGCCTTGTAGCGGTTGGGGCTGTCGCCCTCCGCTTCGAGGATGCGGTCCAGCCGCCGGATGTCTCCGTACCTCCGCCGGTACGCGGCCCAGTCCAGCTCCTCCAGCTCGGCGTATCCCTCGAACTGGCTGATCACCCCGTCGTGGAAGTCCACTCGCATCCGCCCGGCCATGCCGGTGAAGCGGTCGATCTCCTCGGCGCTCATCCCCTCGGCGCCGACCAGGCCGATCATGTCCAGGACCCGTCGCATCAGCCAGGCGGTCATGACGTTGGTGTAAGCGTTGTTGTCCAGGCCGGGTTCGGTCCTGCCGGGGTAGCCGTCGTGGTACTCGTCCGGGCCCATCACCCCGCGGATCACGTATCGCTCGCCTTCACGGGTGGTCAGCGAGGCGAAGAAGCGGGCGATCTCCAGTAGCAGCTCCCCGCCGAACCCCGCCAGGAAGGAGCTGTCCTTGGTCGCCTCGTAGTGCTGCCAGACGTTGTGGGCGACGGCCAGTCCGACATGGCGCTGCAGACGCGAGTTGTCGGGCGGCCAGTGGCCCGAGCGGGGGTTGAAGTGGAGTCGCGGTGTCTCCTCCCGGCCGTCGCCGCCGCTCTGCCAGGGAAACATCGCCCCGGTGTAGCCGGCGGCGCGGGCGGCCCATCGCGCCTCGGGCAGGCGTCGCCACCGGTACCTCAGCAGTGCCCGGGTGACCTCGGGGAAGCGTGGAGCCAGGAAGGGGAAGACGAACAGGTCGTCCCAGAACACGTGACCACGGTACGCCTCGCCGTGCAGACCCCGGGCGGGCAGCCCGGCGTCGAGTTCGGTGACGTGCGGGGAGGCCGTCTGCAGCAGGTGGAACACGTACAGGTTGAGGATCCGCTGCACCTCGGAGTCCTCGGCGACGACATGTGCCCGCGACCACAGGCGTTCCCAGGCGCGCACGTGCCGCCTGAGGAGATCGTGAAAGCAGCCGGCACGTACCACCGCCGCCCTGGCCGCGGCGGCGCTCTCGGCGATCGCCCGGTCCCTGGAGGTGTACAGGGCGACGATCTTCTCCACGAGCACCTCGTCACCCGCGGCCACCTCGATCGCCCGGTCGTCGGTGACCCGGTCCTCCTCCACCCCGGTACGGCACCGGCCGCCGGTCAGCGCGGTGCGGGCGGCGATCGCGATCTCCACGCGGGAGGTGGCGGTGCGCGTCAGCAGCTCGATCACCTCGCCGGCGGCGTGCGCGGAGACCGGAACGAGGTGCCGGTCGGCCAGTCCCCGGTAGCGGGCCACCCCCGAGTTGGTGACCCGCCCGTCGAGTTCCGAGCGGATCTCCAGCAGCCCGCTCCAGTTCTCCGGCACGACCGTCATGGTCAGCGCGGCCAGGTGCGGGTCGTCCATCGAGACCAGGCGGTGCTGTTCCAGCCGGGTGATCCGGCCGCCGGAGTCGCGGATCCTGAGCAGCCGGGTGAGTATCCCCTGCCGCATGTCGAGCGTGTGGCGGCAGTCCAGGACCTCGGCGTTACCGGGGGCGAACCAGTCGCCGCCGTCGGCGCGGAAGGTCAGAGGAAGCCAGTTCGGCACGTTGACGAGATCCTCGTTCTCCACCGGACGGCCCGCCACCTGTGAGACGAGCCGGTCGTAGCAGCCGGCGACGTAGGTGCCGGGGTAGCGCACGCCGTCGGCGCGGGTTTCGGGAACCGCGCCCCGGGTGGCGAAGTATCCGTTTCCGAGCGTCGTCAGTGCCTCTCTCAGCCCCTCGTCGGCGGGGTCGCAGCCGTCATAGGTGAGGAGCCAGGGGTTCACTTCTTCTCCCGTCGAGTTGTATTTCCGCCAGATCGGTGACGACGAGGCCGGCCCCCGAGGCCCGGAGCGCGACACCCTGCCGGCGCTGCCGGTCGACACCGACGACAAGGCCGAAGCGGCCCCGCGCACCCGCCCGCACACCCGCGAGGGAGTCCTCCACCACCGCGGCCTCGGCCGGTGTGACGCCGAGCCGCCGGGCCGCCTGCAGGAACAGCGCGGGATCGGGTTTTCCCGCCAGTCGCAGCCGGGCGGCGTCCACGCCGTCGACCCGGACGTCGAACAGGTGGGCGACCTTCGCCGCGCGCAGTACCTCCGCGCAGTTCCGGCTCGCCGACACGGCGGCGGTGCGCACCCCGCGCCGCCGCAGCTCCTCGACGAGGGCGACGGTCGAGGGGAACGGTGTCACGCCGTGCCTGCGGATCTCCGCCAGGAAGGACGCGTCCTTGCGTGCGGCGAGGGCCGTGACCACGTCCGGGTCCGGTGTGATCCCCCGGGACAGCAGGAAGTCCCTGACCCCGTCCGCGCGAGGTTTGCCGTCCACGTGGAGCAGGTAGTCCTCACCCGTGTCGAACGGCCGGAACCGCTCGCCTGACCGGGTGGCCCGGTCGCGCAGAAAGGCGTCGAACACCCGCTTCCAGGCGGCGGCGTGCACCCGGGCCGTGTCGGTGATGACGCCGTCGGTGTCAAAGATCATCGCCGCCGTCCGGTCGAGGCTCACCACCGTGGAGAGCGCCATGTCGAACCTCCCTTGAGTCCGCAGAGTACGGCGGGGCGCGCCGTCGCCGTCAGGGCTGATCGGCCCTGTTCCCCAGGGACCTTCGTCCGCAGAGTGGGCCGTCCGCGTGACGGCCGGATGGGAAACGGCCGCGGAGGGGAAGGTCTCCGGGTGGGGTCGGAAGTCCCTGACGATCAGGCCCTTCGACCGCTGCGCGGAACGCCGGCGAACGGTCGGATGGAAGACAGAACCCAGGAGGATGACATGACAGCGCATGTAGTGGTGGGAGTGGACGGCTCCCCCCCTTCGCAGGCCGCGGTCGAGTGGGCCGCCGACGACGCCGTCCGGCGTGGATGCGCCCTGCGGATCGTGCACGTGTGCGAGCCGTGGACCTATGACATCCCGTTGCAGACCCCGCCGGGCTTCCGTGACTCCATGGCCGAGTACTGCCAGGGCGTGCTCGACGACGCGGTGAACCTGGCGCGTGCGCACGCCCCGCAGGTGCGGGTGGACACCGCACTGGAGAGAGGACGGGTGGTCGACGTGCTCCGGCGTGAGGCCGAGGGCGCCGAGCAGGTCGTGGTGGGCGGCCGCGGGCTGGGCGGGTTCACCGGTCTGCTGCTGGGGTCGGTCTCGCTCGCCCTGGCGGGCCATGTGGCCACACCGGTCGTGATCGTCAAGAAGACGCGCCGGTCCGTCGCGGACAAGGTGGTCGTGGGCTTCGACGGCTCGGCCTACGCGGCGGCCGCCCTCGACCACGCCTTCGAGGAGGCCGTGCGCCGCAAGGCCCGGCTGCAGGCGATCCACGCCTGGCAGGCGCCCATCCTCGGTCCGTACGCCGCCGCCTACACGTCGCTGTTCGACGACATCTCCGCCACCGAGCGCCGCCAGGCCGCCGAGACGCTCGCCTCCTGGCAGCGGAGATATCCCGGCGTCGAGGTTGAGGAGACCGTGGTCTACGGGCATCCGGTGGCCGTCATCTGCGAGGCCTCGGACTCGGCGGACCTGGTCGTCGTCGGCTCGCGCGGGCTGGGCGGCCTCGGGGCCGCCGTGCTGGGGTCGGTGAGTCACGGGGTCGTGCACCACGCCCACTGTCCCGTCGCGGTGATAAACGCCCGGGGTGAGACGTGATGGACGTCCGCGAGCTCCGGGTCGGCCAGGTGATGAGCCGGAGGCTGGTCGCCGTCGAGCCGGACGAGTCCCCGCTGATGGCCTGGGAGATCATGCGCCGCGCGGACGTCCACCACCTGCCGGTCGTCGAGGGCAACGGCCGCCTGCGTGGTGTCGTGACCCGTGAGGACCTCACCGCCCGCTGGTCGGGCGGGCCGATCGAGCAGTCGCGGGTGCCGGTCGGGGCGCTGGTGGCCGATCGCCGCTGCCCGCACGTCTCGCTGGACGCGCGCCTGGCCGAGGCCGCGGCGGCCATGCTCGGTGCCGGGGTCGACGCGGTGCCGGTGCTGGGGGAGTCGGCCACCCTGGTGGGCATGGTGACCACCACCGACGTGCTACGGGCCGTCGCGGGGCAGATCACGGAGGAGGAGGCGGAGACGGAGCTGATGACGGGGGTGTTCCGCCTGGTCCCGGTGCTGCCCCGCACCTCCGGGAACCCGGAGGGGTGAAGCCGGTCGTGCCCGGCCCCCGGGAGCGGGGAGAGCACCCGGAGGGGGTCCCGGATCCCGGTTGAGGAAGACTTTCGTCGGCGCCCTCGCCGTAGAGGGCGTCGGCGCCATGAAGCGGTGAGAAGGAGAACATCATGATCCTGGTTGGAGTCGACGGCTCGCGGGCCTCGCTTGAGGCCGTGGGCTGGGCGGTCCGGGAGGCCGTGCTGCGCGGCACCACGCTGCGCATCGTGCACGTCATGCCGGCCTGGCCCATGGAGATGACCGAGGACGCCCCGTACGCCGATGTGGGCCGGTGGATGCGCGACGGTGCGGAGTCCACGCTGACGGACGCCCTGGACCGGGCCCGTGAGGAGGACGGCGGTGTCGAGGTGGAGACCCTGCTGCTGCCGGGTGACCCCAGGCTGGCCTTGATGGAGGCGGCCGGAGACGCGGATCTCCTGGTGGTCGGCAGCCACGGGCTCGGCGGTTTCCGCGGCATGCTGCTGGGATCGGTCGCGCTGGGCGTGTCGGGGCGGACCGCCTGCCCGGTCGCCGTCGTGCGAGATCTGCCCGAGGGGTCGCGCGGTGAGGTGGTCGTCGGCGTGGACGGCTCGCCTGAGGGGGCGGAGGCCATCGGGTTCGCCTTCGCCGAGGCGTCGCTGCGCGGGGTCGGCCTGCGGGCGATCCACGCGTGGAGCCGGCCCGTCGCGGGGTCCGGGCCGTTCGCCCTGCCGGCCGCGGGGGAGATGGCCCAGGGGGAGCGGCGCCTGCTGTCGGAGGCCCTGGCGGGCTGGGGTGAGCGCTACCCGGACGTCAAGGTCACCGAACAGGTGGAGCACGCGCACCCGGTGGACGTCCTGAGGGAGGCCTCGGCCAACGCCGGCCTGCTGGTCGTGGGGTCGCGCGGGCGAGGTGAGCTGACCGGGTTGCTGCTGGGCTCGGTGAGCCACTCGCTGCTTCACCACGCGGCCTGCCCGGTCGTCGTCGTCAGGCAGCGGGCGTAGTCGCCGGGCGCCACGGCGGGGGGCGTGAGGAGGCCCCCCGCCCGGCCACCGGCGGCCTTTCCAGCGGCGGGACGCCCCGGCGTCCCCGCCGGTGGGGTCATGCCGGGTGGTGGTGAGGTCAGACGCTTTAACCGACAGGTCCGGACTCCTAACCGACAGATCCGGATCCGAGGAGGAGAAGATGTCCCAGAAGGATGCCGGCCTGCCGGTTTCAGGCACGCAGGACGCCCCCTCGCCGATCGTCGTCGCGGTGGACGGTTCGGCGGAGGCGGAGAGGGCGGTCTGCTGGGCCGCCGACGACGCCTTCCGCAGGGGGCTGCCGCTGAGGATCGTGCACGTCGTGGAGCGCGGTCCGTACGACATTCCCCGTTTCTCCACCCCGGAGTGGCCCGGCAGTCTGGTCGCGAGCGGGCGGAAGGTGCTGACCGTCGCGGAACGGGCGGCGCGCGAGCGCCGGCCGTCCGTTGAGGTGACCATCGAGCTGGTCGAGGGCACCACGGTCAGGGTCTTGCGCGACCAGGCCGCGGGCGCCGCCGAGATCGTGCTCGGCAGCAGGGGCCTGGGCGGCTTCACCGGTGCCCTCATGGGGTCGGTGAGCACGTATGTGGCCACCCACACCCACGGCCCGGTGGTCGTCGTCCGTCCGGGCGGTGAGGAGTCGCGCGGTGAGATCGTCGCCGGTGTCGACGACTCCCCGGAGTCCGAGCCCGCGCTGGCCTACGCCTTCGAGCAGGCCGTGCTGCGCGGCGCCGTGCTGCGCGCCGTCCACGCCTGGCAACTGCCGGTGCACGCCTTCGCGCCGGAGATCTCCTACGACATGGACGAGATCCGTCAGGCACAGCACCGCGTGGTCAGCCAGAGGCTCGGGGCGTGGCGGGAGAGGTTTCCCGAGGTGACGGTGGTGGAGGACGTCCAGAGCGCCCATCCCGTGGACGCCCTCACCGACGCCTCGGCCAGGGCCGACCTGGTCGTCGTCGGATCCCGGGGCATGAGCTCGGTCGGGGCGGCGCTGCTCGGCTCGGTCAGCCGCGGTGTGCTGCACCACGCCCACTGCCCGGTGGCCGTCGTCCGGTCGTGAACGCCCGGAGTCCGGTGAGCGCCTGGAGCCCGGTGCGGGTCCGGCGCTCCGAGGCCGGGCGCGCACCTCTTTCCCGGGTGGGCCGTGCCGTCATGGAAGACTGATGATATGGGGCGTTTAAAGGCTTTTGTCCTTCTGGCCCTGACGGTGTCCGGACTGCTGGCCGGAGCGCTGCTCCACCTGGCCGGCGCGGGCGCCGCGGGTGACGTGGCGTGGGCGGCGGTCACCTGCGTGGCCCTGGTGCCCGCGATCGGCTGGGTGGTGTCGGCACTGCGCGGCGGCCGGCTGGGGGTGGACGCCATCGCCGTGCTCGCCCTGGCCGGGACGCTCGCCGTACGGGAGTACCTCGCCGGCGCGCTGATCGGCGTGATGCTGGCGAGTGGCCGGGCGCTGGAGGACTACGCCCTGCACCGGGCCCGCCGGGACCTGACCGCCCTGTACGAACGCGCACCGCGCTCGGCCAGGCGCTACTCCGGAGGAGAGCCTCACCTCGTCCCCGTGGAACAGGTGCGCCCCGGCGACCTGCTGCTGGTCCCCAGCGGTGAGCTGGTCCCCGTCGACGGGGTGGTGGCGGCGGGGCTCGCGCTGCTGGACGAGTCGGCGCTGACCGGGGAGTCGCTCCCGGCCGAGCACGCCGAGGGGGAGAGCGTGCGCAGCGGCGTGGTGAACGCCGGTTCCGCCTTCGACCTGCGGGCCACCCGGACCGCGGACGAGAGCACCTACGCGGGAGTGGTACGTCTGGCGCAGCGGACCGAGGCCGACACCGCCCCCGTCGTACGGCTCGCCGACCGGTTCGCCGCCTGGTTCCTGCCGGCCACGCTCCTGCTGGCCGGAGGCGCCTGGCTGCTCTCCGGCCAGCCGGTCCGGGCGGTCGCCGTGCTGGTCGTCGCCACCCCGTGTCCGCTGCTGCTCGCCGCGCCCGCCGCCATCGCCTCCGGTCTGTCCCGTACGGCCAGGCACGGTGTGGTGGTGAAGGGCGGAGGGGCGCTGGAGACGCTGGGACAGGCGCGCACCCTCATCCTGGACAAGACCGGGACACTGACCGCCGGCCGGCCCGAGGTGGTCGACATCGTGGCCGCCCCCGGGTTCCACGCCGACGACGTGCTGCGCTGGGCCGCCGCGGTGGATCAGATGTCGTCTCACGTGCTCGCCACCTCGATCGTCCGCGCCGCCCGCGCCCGCCGGACCGGGCTGCCGCAGCCGGCCGAGGTCCGGGAGCGGCCGGGGACCGGCACCACGGGACTGGTGGAGGGACACCGGATAGCGGTCGGCAAGGCGGCGGCCCCCGCCTCCTCTGAGTGGGAGCGCGCTCAGCGGGCACGGGCCGCGCTGGACGGCGCCATGACCGTCTGGGTGACGGTGGACGGCGAACCCGCCGGGGTGATCCTGCTCCGCGACGCCGTGAGGACCGACGCGGCCCGCACGCTGCGCCGGCTGCGCACCGCCGGGATCGACCGGGTGGTCATGCTCACCGGGGATCGGGCCGACGTCGCCGAGAGCGTGGGCGTGGTGCTCGGCGTCGACCGGGTACTGGCCGAGCGGACCCCCGAGGCCAAGGCGCGCGCCGTACGGGATGAGGTGGCCGGGGCCGTGACGGTGATGGTGGGCGACGGTATCAACGACGCCCCGGCGCTGGCCGCGGCCGACGTCGGTGTGGCGATGGGTGCCCGAGGATCGGCGGCCTCCACCCAGGCCGCCGACGTGGTGCTCACCACCGACCGCCTGGACCGGCTCGCCGACGCCATGGACGTCGCCCGCCGATCCCGCCGCATCGCCGTCCAGAGCGCCGCCGCGGGGATGACGCTCTCGGTGCTGGCCATGATCGTGGCCGCGGCCGGAGCGCTGCCGCCCGCGGCCGGGGCCCTGCTGCAGGAGGCCATCGACGTCGCGGTCATTCTCAACGCGCTGCGGGCGCTCCGCCCCGCCAGGGGAACCCGCGCGGTGGTGGACGCCACCACCGAGTCCCTGCTGCGCCGGTTCGAGACGGAGCACTCCTCGCTGCGTCCGCCCCTGGAGCTCATCCGGGAGGTGGCCGACCGGCTGAGCGGGCGACCGTCGGCAGGGGATCTCGCCCGGCTGCGGGAGGTCCACACCTTTCTCACCGAACGCCTGCTCCCGCACGAACGGGCCGAGGAGCGGCGGCTGTATCCGGCGCTGGAGCGGACGCTCGGCGGTCCCGAGGTCACGATGACCATGAGCAGGGCGCACGCCGAGATCGAGCGCCTCGTCCGCCGGCTGGGTCACCATCTCGCCCTCGCCGAGACCGGCGGGCCGCGCCCCGAGCAACTCGACGATCTGTGCGCCTGCCTCTACGGCCTGCACGCCGTCCTGACCCTCCACTTCGACCAGGAGGAGGAGGCGTACTTCTCCCTGGCCACCGACTCGGCGGTCTGACGGCGGAACGCGGCCCCCGCGTCGGGGCGGACCGTCGGACCTCCCGCGGCGGGGGCGGTGGGGACCAATGCCTCTAGGTGATCATGGGATGAGCGGGAAGGGTCATGGGCATGGACGAACTACAGAGGATCGACGCCTACTGGCGGGCGGCCAACTACCTGTCGGTGGGGCAGATCTACCTGCTGGACAATCCGCTGCTGACCGAGCCGCTGGCCCCGGAGCACATCAAACCGCGGCTGCTGGGACACTGGGGCACCACCCCGGGGTTGAACTTCTGTTTCGCGCACCTGAACCGGGTGATCGCCGAACGCGACCAGGACATGATCTATGTCGCCGGTCCCGGGCACGGTGGCCCGGCGGCGGTCGCGCACGCCTGGCTGGAGGGCTCCTATACCGAGAAATATCCGGATATTGGGCAGGATGTGGAGGGGATGCGCCGCCTCTTCCGCCAGTTCTCCTTTCCCGGCGGCGTTCCCAGCCACGTCGCGCCGGAGACCCCCGGCTCGATCCACGAGGGCGGTGAGCTGGGCTACGCGCTGGCCCACGCCTACGGCGCGGCGTTCGACAACCCCGGCCTGGTGGTCGCCTGTGTGATCGGCGACGGTGAGGCCGAGACCGGCCCGCTCGCCGCGAGCTGGCACTCCAACAAGTTCCTCGACCCGTTCCGCGACGGGGTGGTGCTGCCGATCCTGCACCTGAACGGCTACAAGATCGCCAATCCGGCCGTGCTGGCCCGTATCCCGGAGGCGGAGCTGGTCAAGCTCATCGAGGGGTACGGCTACCGCCCCCACATCGTCTCCGGTGACGACCCCGCGATCGTGCACGGGCTGATGGCCGAGACGCTGGACGTGGTGTTCGACGAGATCGCCGCCTACAGAGAAGGCCGGGCCGAACGGCTGCCGATGATCGTGCTGCGCACCCCGAAGGGGTGGACCGGGCCGCACGAGGTGGACGGCGTACCGGTGGAGGGCACCTGGCGCGCCCACCAGGTGCCGCTGTCGGGGGTGCGCGACAACGCCGGGCACCGGGCGATGCTGGAGGAGTGGATGCGTTCCTACCGGCCCGAGGAGCTGTTCGGCGCCTCCGGCCGGCCGGCCGACGAGATCCTGTGGACGGTGCCCGAGGGGCGACGCAGGATGAGCGCCAATCCGCACACCAACGGCGGCGAGGTGCTCCGGCCGCTGGCGCTGCCCGACTTCCGGGACCACGCCGTCGAGGTGAAGTCCCCGGCCACGGGGTTCTCGGAGCCGACCCGGGTGCTGGGCACGTTCCTGCGCGACGTCATCACCGCCAACCCGGACACCTTCCGGCTGATGGGCCCGGACGAGACCGCCTCCAACCGGCTGTCGGCGGTGTTCGAGGTCACCGGCCGGGCCTGGAACGCCGAGACGCTGCCGGCCGACGACCACCTCGCGCCGGGCGGCCGGGTGATGGAGGTGCTCAGCGAGCACCTGTGCCAGGGGTGGCTGGAGGGCTATCTGCTGACCGGCCGGCACGGCCTGTTCAACTGCTACGAGGCGTTCATCCACATCGTGGACGCGATGTTCAACCAGCACGCCAAGTGGCTGGAGACGTCGAGGAGGATCCCCTGGCGGCGCCCGGTCGCCTCGCTGAACTACCTGCTGTCGTCGCACGTGTGGCGGCAGGACCACAACGGCTTCAGCCATCAGGATCCCGGTTTCCTCGACGTCGTGGTCAACAAGAGGGCCGAGGTCGTGCGGGTCTACCTGCCGCCGGACGCCAACACGCTGCTCTCGGTCGCCGACCACGTGCTGCGCTCGCGCGACTACGTCAACGTGATCGTCGCCGGTAAGCAGCCGGTGCTGGACCTGTTCACCGCGGCCGAGGCGATCGCACACTGCACCCGGGGGCTGGGCATCCTGCCGTGGGCCTCCACCGACGAGGGGGCCGAACCCGACGTGGTGCTGGCCTGCGCCGGGGACGTGCCCACCCTGGAGACCCTGGCCGCCGCCGCGATGCTCCGTGAGCACCTGCCCGAGCTGAGGGTGCGGGTGGTCAACGTGGTGGACCTGATGCGGCTCCAGCCGCCGTCGGAGCACCCGCACGGCCTGGCCGACGCCGAGTTCGACGCGCTCTTCACCACCGGCAAGCCGGTGATCTTCAACTTCCACGGCTACCCGTGGCTGATCCACCGGCTGACCTACCGCCGGGCCGGTCACCCCAACCTCCACGTGCGGGGCTACAAGGAGGAGGGCACCACCACCACGCCGTTCGACATGGCCATGCTCAACGACATCGACCGTTACCACCTGGTGATGGACGTCGTCGACCGGGTACCCGGCCTGGCCGTCCGGGGCGCGCACCTCCGCCAGCGGATGGCCGACAGCAGGCTGCGCGCCCGGGCCCACACCCGCGAGCACGGCGAGGACCCGGCCGAGATCAGTGACTGGACCTGGCCGTACTGAACACCGGTCCCGGCCGGAGAGAACCGGAACGGCCACCGGACCGGGCGGCCGGGTGCCTCGTGAGAGTCACAGGATGACGGTGGTCTAGCGAAGGAGCGGATGGGCCCCGGCCGCCTGGCCGGGGCCCACGCCGGGGCTCACACCCGGTCAGGACTTCTGCTCGGTGACGAGGAACGCCACCGCCCCTCCCTCGTCGATGTCGGCGTCCAGGGCCTTGTCGTCGAGTATGTCGGCGGCCGCCGGATCCAGGAAGATCCGTGCCCCGTCCGCCTCGACCACCTTGTCCTCGGACTCCGGGCCGTTTACGACCGACAGCAGCAGCGATCCTGTGCCGTCACTCTGGGTGGAGATGCGGACGCCTGTGTCCGTCGAGTCCGCCACCTGGGAGCTGAGGTCCCGGATCACCTGGGCAGCGGTGTCCGTCAATGTAAGCATTGTGACTCCTTGTCGGGATCTGGGATTGGATTCTCCGCCCTTGCCCGCTCTGAGCCCGTCCAACCATGCCGCGCTCCGTCCTTTCCCCCGGCTCCGCCGCCCCCGCCCGGGCGCACGGGCCGGCCCGAGGGCGGCCGGGGCCGATTCCCCGGGCGCCGTCCCCCCAGGTTTTTCCCCGGTGTCTCCCCGGGACTTCGCCCGGGTTCTTGAGGTGTTACCCGCTGTTACCCGGCAGGCGGCGCGGTCGAGGACCGCACGACCAGTTCGGCGCCGACCGTGTACCGTTTCGGCTTGACCTCCGGCCCGTTCACCGGCTGCAGCAGCAGGTCGACCGCGAGCCGGCCGAGCTCGTGCGCGCCCGTGTCGACGGCGGTGATCGGCGGGCTCCACCACTCCAGCAGCGGCATGTCCTCGAACGCGACGACCGACAGATCGGCCGGAACCTCAAGGCCCGCCCGGGCCAGCACCGGAAGCGCCCCGTAGATGGCCTCGTGGTTGCTGAGCATCAGCGCGGTCGGTGCCGGCCGGGCCCGCAGCAGCTCGGTCATGGCCCGCGCGCCGAACCCCACCTCGAACGGCCCCCGCCGTACGAGGACGGGATCGGGGGCCAGGCCCGCCTCGGCGAGCGTCTGGGCGAACCCGGTGAACCGGTCACGGCCGGAGTTGGTGGCCGGTGGCCCGCCCATGAAGGCGATCCGCCGGTGTCCCTGGTCGAGCAGGTGCCGGGTGGCCGCCACCGCCCCCTCGCGGTCCGCCGCCAGCACCGCGGGCCCCTTCGAGCCCTCCATCTCCCTGATCAGGTCGACCACGGTGACTCCGGAGGTCCGCAGCTCGTTGACCCCCTCCAGGTTCCGGCCCGTGCCCACGATCAGCACGCTGTCGACCTGATGGTCGCGTAGCAGCCTCAGGTAGTCGGCCTCTATGGCCGGGTCGGCGTTGGTGATGCAGAGCAACGCCTGGTAGCCCGAGGCCACGAGACGCTGCTGCACGGCCTCGGCCACCGTGTGGAAGGTGTGGTTGACCAGGTTGTTGAGCACCAGGCCGACCAGCCCGGAACGCCTCGTCCGCAGGCTCACCGCGGCGAGATTCCGCCGGTAGCCCATCGACTGGGCGGCCCGGGAGACCCGGCGGCGGGTCGACTCCGAAATCTCCGAGGATCCGGTGAGCGCGCGGCTCGCCGTGCTCACCGACACCCCGGCGGCGGCGGCGACGTCACGGAGCGTGGCGGCCATCGTCTTCCCCGTTCCTCAGGGCCATCTCCGGCCCGCCGAGTATCCCCGAGATCATCTTCTCAGAGAATACGGTTTTCGTTACCGACAAATAAGGCATTTCATAGGACGTCGCGGTCCTCCGGTGCCTCCCCGTCCCCCGCTCCGCGGCGGCGTCTGGCCTCCAGCCGCGCGAACCGCTGGAAGTCGGTGACCGTGCCCCCGACGGCCGGGGTGTGGGGGCCGTCGAAGGGGACGGATCGGCCATTGAAGATCATCGCCGCCTGGAACAGCCGGACGAACCGTCGGGTGGAGCCGGATGCGCCCACTCCGAACGGGGCGACGCCGTCCGCGGTGAACACGCCGCTCACGCCCATGTCGGCCTTCGGCTCCGCGACGGCGGCGGTGACGGAGTCGTAAGCGCCGCCGAGTTCACCTCCCCGGTAACCGTTGCGGTGAAGACCGCTCCGCACGATGCGAATGATGTTCGCCCGCCTGATGTCCTCGTAGACCACGGGAAACCGCTGAGAGAGCGTGTCAAGGGTGACCGGCCCGAAGGTGCCGGACGGCTCGGGGACGCCGAGCTCGATCTGCGGGGCGCGGGTCGGCGCGTGCACCGTGGGCCGGCCGGTTCTGCCGTTCCCCTGAACCGGCTTTTATAAGTGGAGTTGACCCGTTATTGCGCACGGAGAACCATTTCGTCTGCCATAAAGCCACCCATGGGGATTGGGACGGTGATACAGATCCTTGACGGGTTCCTGATCAACGGCCGGCGGGGAGGGCGCCGATACGATCACGCCATGGACTTTACCTCGCCTTTTATCGACGTGGGCGGATCGAATCATGAAGGCCGGTGTTTTCCGAAACACCTGACCAGGCGGGTGAGGGCGGCGGGGGAGGGCCGGACGGGGCGCCCCCGGGAGAGTCCCGGCCCGCGGGGGATGTCGGTACGCTCTGCCGGTCGAACGTGTGATGTGGAGGCCTGGCGTGGATACGGCGGAGATCGTTCTGCTGCTGGCGGCCGCGGCCGGGGCGGGGTGGATCGACGCCGTGGTCGGCGGGGGAGGGCTGCTGCAACTCCCCGCCCTGCTGCTGGCGGGGGTGTCACCGGTCCAGGCGCTGGCCACCAACAAGTTCGCCGCCGTCTTCGGCACCGCGTCGGCCGCCGTCACCTACGCCGGAACCACCAAGATCGACAGGCGGGTCGCGCTGCCCGCCGGGGCGGCGGCAGTCGTGTTCGCCGGGCTGGGCGCGGCATCGGCGGCGGCGATCTCCAGGGAGGTGCTCATCCCGCTGGTCATGGCCGCCCTGGTGGGGGTGGCGGTGTTCGTGACCTTCCGTCCGGCCTTCGGCGTTCACCCTCACGGCCGGCCGCGCACCCGCGCCAGGACGTCGGCCGCGATCGCCGTCACCGGTGCCGGGATCGCGTTCTACGACGGCATCGTCGGCCCGGGCACCGGTACCTTCCTGATCATCGCCTTCACCGTGATCCTCGGCATGGACTTCGTGGCCGGCTCGGCTCACTCGAAGATCGTCAACTCCTGCACGAACCTGGGGGCCCTGCTGGTCTTCGGCTTTCAGGGCCATGTGCTCTGGCTGCTCGGCCTGGCCATGGCGGTCTGCAACATGGCCGGAGCCCAGATCGGCGCCCGGATGGCGCTGCGCCGGGGCGCCAGGTTCGTGCGCGTCGTGCTGCTCTGCGTGGTGGCCGTGATGGTGGCCAGGCTCGGCTATGAGCGGTTCCTCCTCTGAACCACTATTGATCTACTTTGTAAAGGAATGATCCGGAAAACCGGCCCCCGATGCCGCGGAGACAGCCTGCGGAGCCGGAACGGACGGCCCGTGCGGGGCGACCGCGCGCGGCGGTCGTGCACGGCGGTCGTGCGGGAGAATGGACGCCATGCGCGCCAGTCGTCTGCTGTCGCTCCTGCTGCTCTTGCAGACCCGGGAGCGGATGACGGCCGCCGAGCTGGCGGGGGAGCTGGAGGTCTCGATCCGCACGGTCTACCGGGACGTGGAGGCCCTGTCGTCGGCCGGGGTCCCGGTCTACGCCGACCGGGGACCCGCCGGTGGATACCGGCTGCTGGACGGTTACCGTACCCGGCTCAACGGCCTGACCGCGGCTGAGGCGTCCTCGCTGTTCCTGGCGGGGCTGCCGGGGCCGGCCGCGGAGCTTGGGCTGGGTGAGGTGGTGGCCAACGCCGAGCTGAAACTCCTCGCCGCGCTGCCGCCCGAGCCGCGCTCTCACGCCGCCCGGATGCGCGAGCGCTTCCACCTGGACGTCCCCGGCTGGTACCGCGACGCCGACGACGCGCCCTTCCTCGGTGAGGTCGCCGAGGCGGTGTGGGAGCAGCGCCCGATGCGGATGACCTACCGGCGCTGGGGGCCGCGCGACGTTGAGCGGCTGGCCCACCCCTACGGCCTGGTGCTCAAGGGGGGTTCGTGGTATCTCGTGGCGGCCGCCGACGGGGGAGCGCCGCGGACCTACCGGGTCTCGCGGATCCTGGCCGCCGAGATCCTCGACGGCCGGTTCGAGCGGCCAGGCGACTTCGACCTGTCCGCCTACTGGGAGCGTTACGCGGCGGAGTTCCGGGCGCGGATGCGCGTCGGTGAGGCCGTGGTGCGGGTGGCGCCGGGTGTCGAGAAGATGCTCCGGCACACCGTCGGCGCCGAGGTCGCCGACGTCGCGCTGGCCGAGGCCGGTCCGCCCGACGAGCACGGCTGGACCGTGGTGCGCCTGCCGACGGAGTCGATCCGGCACGCCCACTGGCTGCTGCTGCGGCTGGGCGCCGACGTCGAGGTGCTGGAGCCGCCCGAGCTGCGCGCCCGGATGGCCGCCACGGCCACCGGGCTGGCGGAGCTGTACGGCTCGGCCGCGGAGGAGGGCGCCACCGCCCGCCGGGACCGTTGAAGACGTCCCCCGCCATGCCTCAACGGCACGAGTCTCCCAATATCCTGCTTGACGATATATGCTGGTGCTCATGAGTACACGGACGATGACGGAACCGGCGTTCCTCGTTCTCACCGCGCTGGTCGACCAGTCGCGGCATGGTTACGGGGTCGTGCAGGAGGTCGAGAGGCTGTCGGAGGGGCGGGTGCGCTTGAAGATCGGCACGCTGTACGGCGTGCTGGACCGGCTGGCCGCCGACGAGCTGGTGGCCCTGGACCGTGAGGAGGTGCAGCAGGGACGGCTGCGCCGCTACTACCGGCTCACCGAGTCCGGGGCGCGCGCCCTGGAGGCGGAGGCCACCCGGCTGGCCGGAAACGTGACAAGCGCCCGCGAACGGCTGCGGGCCCGGCACGCGGGAGGGATGGCGTGAGCCTCCTGGAGGACCGCTACCGGTATGTGCTGCGCATGCTGCCCGCCTCCTACCGCGCCGAGCGGGAGGAGGAGATGGTCTGCGCCTTCATGGAGGGGGCGGGCGACCTCGACGACGCCGACAACCCCCGGCCGCGCTGGTCGGAGATCGCCAGCGTCGCCGCCCTGGCGGCGCGCGTCCGCCTGGGGGGCGCCGGTGCGCCGCCGAGGTTCGTCGTCCGGAGCGAGACGATCCGCCTGGTGGCCGTGCTGGGACTGGGCTTCCACGCGGCGATGAGCTGTGTCTGGCTCGGGGACCTCCTGAGGCTCTACGGGCTCCTCGGCTCGCCGCCCGCCGTCGATCAGGCGGTTCTCGGCGCCGCCGGATCGGCGGAGCGGCTCTGGGGAATCGTGCGGAATCTCTCAGGTCTCCTGTGGGTCGTGGCCTTCGTCTCGCTCGCCCGAGGTCGTTCACGCACCGCGAAGACATCGGCGCTGCTCGCGCTCGGCCTGTACTACGGCTCCGTCCTCCCGGCAGGCGCCATGATCTGGGATGAGAGCGTCAAGGCCGGGGTCGTCCGGAGTCTGGTGTTCGTTCTGCCGGTGCTCGCGCTGCTGGCGGGGTTCCACCGGGACGCGCCACGACCACGCCGCCCCTGGTGGGTGGCGGCTCTGCCCGTCGGCGCCGGTGTCCTGCTCCATGCGGTCCTGAGCGCGCTGTTCTCGGTGATGTCGGCGCCGGCCGTCGACCCGTCGGCCTGGTCCTGGCTGTGGCCGTGGCTGGGTGAGCCGGGGCTGGCCTGCCTGGCGCTGCTGACCGCGAGCGTGGCCTGCGTCGGGACGCGGCTGCGGGTGCCCGCCACGCGGACCCCCTCCCTGCCGTCGGCGCTGGCGATCCTGATCGTGCCCGTGGTGTTCTCCATCGCCTTTGACGTGATCGGCTGGACCTTTCAGGTCGACGATCCGATCACCCGGACCATGGAGGCCGTGAGCGTCGTCCAGCTCGTCGCGCTCCTGCTCTGCTGTCCGGCGCTCATCCTGCTGAGCGCCAAGGTGACACCCGCCCTCCCCGGAACGGCTCCGCCCTCCGCCGTGAACCCCCGGGCCGAGCGATAGCCCAGGGGGCCGGGCATGTCGGCGATGAGTTTTCCGGCAGGGGGTCGTCATATTGGTGATGCCGTGCATGCGAGGACGAGGAGCGATCGGTGCGTAAAGTCGAGGTCAGGGCGGGCGAGGCCGAGGAGGGCGCGGTCGTCGACGCCGCGCGGACGGGTGACGAGTCGGCGTTCGCCGAGCTCGCCGAGAGATACCGGCCGGAGCTGCAGGTGCACTGCTATCGGATGCTCGGCTCGTTCGAGGATTCGGAGGACCTGGTGCAGGAGACGTTCCTGCGCGCGTGGCGGGGCCGGGAGGGCTATCAGGGGCGTGCCACGTTCCGGGCGTGGCTGTATCGGATCGCGACCAACGCCTGCCTGGACTTCATCGACCGCAGACCGGTCGCGCGTCAGACGGCGGCGGGAGGCCGGAGCGGGGGGATGCCCGCGGTCGCGGTTCCGTGGTTGCAGCCCTATCCCGACCGGCTGCTGGACTCGATCGCATCGAACCAGGACACCCCGGACACCGCCGTCGTCGCGAAGGAGACGATCGAGCTGGCGTTCCTGGCCGCGATCCAGCACCTGCCGCCCAGGCAGCGGGTGGTGCTGATCCTGCGTGACGTGCTCGGCTGGTCGGCGAGGGAGACGGCCTCGCTGCTGGAGGCGAGTGTCGCCTCGGTGAACAGCGCGCTGCAGCGGGCCCGGCCGACGCTGCGGAACCACATTCCGGAGCGCAGGCTGGAGTGGGCGCCGTCGGAGGAGCCGAGCGAGCACGAGCGGGCGGTGCTGCAGCGCTACATGGCCGCGATCGAGCACGCCGACGACGTCGCCCTGGCCGAGCTGCTGAGTGAGGACGCGCGGGCCAGCCAGCAGCCCGGAGCCGGTGGTTACGAGGGGCTGGAGCCGGCCTGTGTCGAGGGGCGGGAGGCGATCATCGCGGCGTGGGCGCCGGCTCTGCACGGTCCTCACGCGGTCGAGTTCCGGTTCGTGCCCACCCGTGCCAACAGGCAGCCGGCGGCGGCGTCCTACATCCGGGCGCCGGGCGACTCCGCCTACCGGGCGTTCGCGCTGAGCGTGCTGCGCGTCGAGGACGGAGGCGTCGCGGAGCTCGCCACCTTCGCCTCGGACCTCTTCCCGGCGTTCGACCTTCCCACGACGTTGTGACGGCCGCCGCAGGCGGCTCCTCCTCCCCGCCCGGACGCGCTCGCCCCTCACCGGGCGGCGCCCGGTCCGCGTCCGAGCGGCAGGCTCCGACCGGCCTGTCTCACGGAGGGGGCGCGAGGGGCCGGCGGGGCGGGCGCAGGGCGCCGGCCGTGGCGGCCATGAACGCGGCGAGGAGGGCGGGAACGCCGAGGGCGGCGGGCAGGCCGACGAGTTCGGCGGCGCCTCCGATGATGGCGGGTCCGGCGACGAGCCCGGCGTAGCCGACGGTGGCGACCTGGGCGATGGCCTCTCCCGAGCGGGCGGGGTCGCGGTTTCCCGCGGCGGAGAAGACCTGGGGGACGATGGTGGCCAGGCCCAGGCCGAACAGGGCGAATCCGGCGATGGCCACGGGGGCCCGGCCGATGAGCAGCGCGGTGCCCAGCCCGGCGGCGGCGATGAGCCCGGAGTAGCGGACAAGGCGTACGGGGCCCAGGCGCAGGGCGAGGTGGTCTCCGGCGAAGCGGCCGGCGGTCATGGCGGTGGAGAAGACGGCGAAGCCGAGGGCCGCGACGCCCTGGGAGGCGTGGAGGTCCTCGAAGAGGTAGACGGCGGTCCAGTCGACGGCCGCGCCTTCACCGACGAGCCCGGCGAAGGCCACGACGCCGATGAGGACGATCCAGCCGGACCAGCGGGCGCGGGCGGTGGCCGCGCGGGGGTTCTTGGTGGCCGTCGTGGTGCGGGGGAGCAGGTGGCGGCGGGCGCGGAGGGAGATGAGGGCAATGGGGATCCCGGTGGCGGCGAGGGTGATGCCGGCACCGAGGCCGAACCAGGCGAACAGGCCGCCGATGCCCGCCCCGATGAGGCCGCCGACGCTGTACATGCCGTGGAAGGACGACATCAGGGGGCGGCCGTAGGCGCGCTCGACCTCGACGGCGTGGGCGTTCATGGAGACGTCCAGGGAGGCGTTGACGACGCCGTACAGGAACAGGGTGAGGATGAGGACGCCCAAAGTGGGGGCGTAGCCGGCGGGGACGACGGCCAGGGAGGTGGCGACGGCGGCGGGGGCCACCACGCGGGAGCTGCCGAGGCGGTCGGTGAGGCGGCCGGCGAAGCGCATGCCGGCGACCAGGCCGGTGGTGATGGCGAGCAGAGCGTAGCCGAGCTCTCCGTTGCCGAGGTCGAGGGCGTGTTTGACGGCGGGGATGCGGGCGGCCCACGCGCCGGACACGGTACCGAGCGCGACGAAGAAGAAGGACACGGCCCGGCGGGCGTGGACGGCCCGCCGGGCCGGGGTGTCGCTCATGAGGCGCCCCCGGGGTCGTGGTTTCCGGGGCGTCATTCAATCATCTGGTTTTTCAGCGTGGAGACTCCTGCCTTCAGGCAGGGGAGGAAACGCGGCACGGTGCCGCGCGGTCCGGGGTCGAACTCACCTCCATCTTCAACTGATCTTGTGGTATTATGTGAGGCGTGGCGCATGTTGTGAGGCGGGCCTACAAGTACCGCTTCCACCCGACCTCCGAGCAGGCCTGCGAGCTTGCCCGGACGTTCGGCTGCGCCCGCCTGGTGTACAACAAGGCCCTGGAGATGCGCACCCGCGCCTACACGCTGGAAGGCCGCAAGGTCTCCTACGTGCAGTCCTCGGCGGCACTGACCGAGTGGAAGAAGACCGCCGATCTCGCGTTCTTGAACGAGGTGTCGTCGGTTCCGCTCCAGCAGGCGTTGCGCCACCTTCAGGCCGCGTTCTCCAACTTCTTCGCCAAGCGGGCCAAGTACCCCACCTTCAAGGCGCGCAAGAGGTCGCGGGCGAGCGCGGAGTACACCCG